>JALYIN010000449.1 GCA_030775765.1 Verrucomicrobiota bacterium | reverse complement strand
GCCGCATAGAGAACGATCGTCCTCGTGCTGAAGTTCCCATAGAAGCCGGCGAAATCCAGCATCGGGTTTGCGCCTTTGTCGTTCACCACGACGTACCAGAAGGTCAGGAATGCCACGATGAATGTTTTTGGATTCGCGGTGATGACACCGAGCGCTGTCGCAGTTGCGGCCACGAAGATGATGCCGCAGCTGAGAGCGGCGAACGCCATCGAGCCATGCGCGATTGTCCGAACGAGGGGCACCGCACAAAGAAAGAAACCAAGGAGGCAAGCAGAGCCGAGCTTCCACCAAACATAGTTTTCGCGCAGACGTGAGATCGATCGCACGCTTGCCGTCGTTCCCGCCCGCGCCTCGCGCGTTGCGATATCCGAGACGATGAGGGCGAGGACCGCAAATACGATTGGCAGAATCGTGGCGAGCGGTGCAATCGAGCAGGCGATAGTGAGCCCAACAAACGCGACAAACACGAAAGGATAGAGAGTTAACGTGAGCGCAGCATCAGTCCAAATCGCGCCACCGAACGAGCCGCCACGGCCTGGAAGCGCGAGCAGCGATACAGCGCGCCGGCTCAGGGGCTTGAAAAGGTTTTGGATTTTGCCCAGCCAATTCCGGCGGCCTTTTCCGGAAACCCGCCCGGTCCGCACGGGATCGAACCGGTGGAAAAAGAGCGCAGCGACCGGCAGCAACAACAACGGCGCCAGGAGCGAGATCAGCCGCGGTAGAAACCATTCGGGCGTCAGGGTCAATCCGTTAAACACAATTGTTGGCTTCGTCGGATCGAAGTCCGATGCGCCGATCGACACCGAGTGCGTATGCAACGTCCGCTGCATCTGATCGATCATGAACCCGAACCCGGTGAAATCGAAGCAGCGCGCCCAGTTGATTCCGCCATGGGTGGTCTCGTTTGCAACCACCAGACCGATCACGGTGCTCCAAAGAAAGAAATAGATGACGTCACCGAACTTTCCGGCGAGCCACGGAACTGATTCAAAGAGGACTGCCACGGCCGAAACAAAGACAATCGCCGGTGGGACAAGCAGGAAGTATTGCTCGATGAAGATGAAAGGCTCGAGGCGCGCTTCGCCGCGGACGGCGAGCATCGCCATCGAGCTCAGCATGAAACCGCAGACGAAGGTCGCGAGGAACGCCAGGTTGCCGAGGAATTTTCCGAACAGGTATTCGCCGGACCGCATGGGAGTGGAGGCAGCGATGACTCCGCAGCGCGTGACCACGTCGCGCCGGATCGCGTTCGAGATCACGTAATAACCGAACAAACCGACGAAGATCATCCCAAGCGACGCTGTGCCCATGCCGATCGCACCGGAATTATAGATGGCGCGCTGGCCATTGATCTGAATCAGTGTTCGGCCGGTCGAAGGCGCGGGAATCCAGACGTAGGCGAACGCGCTCAGCAGCAGAAACACGATCACGGTCGAAACGCGCCGGAAACGGATCCGGAAATCCGCGTTGATGATCGCGCCGATGCGCGAGAGGGAAGCGCTCATGCCGACAGTGGCGATGGACCTGCGTCGGCGAAGTTCATCAAGTAAAGAAATGCGTCTTCCAATTCCGGCTCGGCGGCGGTGGCCGCGATTTCCGGCGAGGGCCCCACGAATCGGATGTGCACCCCGTCGGGTTTGCGGACCGCGCTGGAAATTTTGAGCGTTGTCCGCAGTTGATCGAACTGTTCGGAAGAGGCCACGCTTTGCCAGACGTGGCCTTCGCACGTGCGCAACAGAGTCTCCGGCGGCGCCATGGTGAGGAGCGCGCCGTTTTTCATGACCGCGATCTCCGTGGCGATCGATTCGACATCCGAGACGATGTGGGTGGAGAGAATTACCAGTTTCCCAAACCCGATTTCCGACAGGACATTTCGGAAACGCACCCGTTCCTCCGGGTCGAGGCCCGCGGTCGGCTCGTCCACGATCACGAGCTCGGGATCGTTGATCAGGGCCTGGGCGATGCCGAGCCGCTGCTTCATCCCGCCGGAAAACCCGCCCACCGTCCGGTTGGCCACGCCGTGGAGATTCACGCTCTCGAGCATTTCCACTACACGCTGCTTCGAGCGCACGCCCTTGAGCGCGGCGAAGTAGGTGAGGAACTCGGTCGCCGTCAGATTATCGTAAACGCCGAAATCCTGCGGCAGATAACCGAGCTTGCGGCGCAACCGGTCCGGCCGCTTCGCCACATCTTCGCCGTGAAACAGGATTCTGCCGTTCGTTGGCCGGGTGATCGTCGCGATCATCTGCATCAGCGTCGTTTTCCCGGCGCCGTTCGGTCCCAGCAATCCGATCACGCCCGACTTCACCTCCAGCGAAAGATCGCGCACCCCGTAATTCCCGGCCCGAAATCGCTTCGAAACTTTCTCAATCGTCAGCACGCCGGATTATGTCAGCGGTTCCGCCGTCCGGCCACGGCATACTTGTCTCCGCTCCCGATCCTTTGCGACGTACCTGCCGACCGCCTAGACTCCGTCACGTATGAGCACCGACCTCGCGCAGCTGGCCGCCGACCGCTACGAAATCGCCGACACTCTTCATCGCTACGCCTTCGGCCTCGACCACGGGGACGCTGATTCGCTCGCGTCGGCGTTGACTGAAGATTGCGTGTTCGATTTTACGCCCGCCGGCAAAAAGCTGAAGCTCGATTTCCCAAAGTTCACGGGTCGCCAGGCGATCCTCGATCGCGTGCTGCCGCTCATTGGTCCGCTCGATACCAGCCACACCGCGAGCAATCTCCAGATCGAGATCAGCGACGATTCCGCCACGCTCTCCGCCTACGTGATGTCGCAACACTTTATGCCGCGCGAAGGTTCCCGTCGCGGTTCCGAGAACGCGCTCCTCATGAACCGCTACGATTGTGACCTGGTCCGCGACGGCCAGAAATGGCGTTTGAAACGCATCACCATCGACAACGCCTGGTGCCAGGGCGACCCCGAGATCCTGAACGCGCTGGCCACCCACCGCGCTTTAACCTCAAAACCGAAACCGCCGAAGTCATCTCCGCGGAGTCCGCAGTTTCGCACCCGGTAGTTCGGTGCGATCATCGTGCGGCTCAGTATTTCGATCCGACGCCGGCGATCGATGCAATAGAAGAATGAAACTTACTCCGACAGCGGAGCGCGCGAAGCAGCTCGATGCGACCGACCCTCTCGCGAAATTTCGCGAACGCTTCTTCATTCCCGAGGACCAGATTTATCTCGACGGAAATTCTCTCGGCCTTCTTTCGCGCGACGCCGAGCTCAGCCTCCATCAAGTCCTGGAGAAATGGAAAACGGGCGGGATCGGCGGCTGGCTGGAAGGTGATTCGCCCTGGTTCACCATGGCCGAAGCTCTCAGCGCCCGCGTCGCGAAGCTCGTCGGTGCGGAAGCAGATGAGGTGGCTATTGCCAACTCCATGACCATCAATCTTCATCAACTCCTTTCGACCCTCTACAAGCCCGCGGCGAAACGAAGGAGGGTCCTCATCGACGCTCATAGCTTCCCGACCGATCGCTACGCTTTGCGGAGCCATCTGCGCTTGCGCGGCCTCGATCCCGACGAGAACATTGTCATCGCGCCCGCGGGCCACTCGCGGTTCCTCGACGAGGGCGAGATCGAAAAAGCGCTTACCGATCCGACGCTGCAGATGGCCCTGTTCCCTTCGGTTGTTTACACCACCGGCCAACTTCTGGACCTGGAACGGCTCTGTCGCGCCGCACGAAAAAACGGCGTGGTCATCGGCCTCGACATGTCGCACTCGGTGGGCGTAATGCCTCATGCTCTCGATGCCTGGGGCGCGGACTTTGCCGGCTGGGGTCACTACAAGTGGCTCAATGCGGGTCCCGGTGCGGTCGCCGGGCTCTACCTGAATCGACGGCACTTCGACCCGAATGGCTTTGTCGATGCCGGCCTGGCGGGTTGGTGGAGCGTCCACAAGGAGAGCATGTTCGAGATGTCGGACGAATTTTTTCCTGGCCTTGGGGCATCCGCTTTGCAAATCGGCACGCCCGCCGTCCTAAGCATGGCTCCGATTGAGGGTGCCCTCCGGCCGATCGAAGAAGCAGGACTCGAGCGAATCAGGGCGAAGTCGGTGGCGATGACGGATTTTCTGATGCGCGCTATCAAGTCTGAGCTGGAAGAGCTGGGGTTTGTCATCGGCACGCCGCGCGAACCGGAACGCCGCGGAGGCCATGTCTCACTCCAGCACAAAAACGCCCAGCCCATTTGCCTGGCTCTGCGGGCGAGGGGAATCATTCCCGATTTTCGCAAGCCCGATATCATCCGTCTCGCGCCTTCGCCGCTTTACAACACCTTTGCGGAGTGCTGGGAAGCCATCCAAGCTCTCAAAGAGATCACGACCACCGGTTCGTTTGAAAAATTCGGACAGGTGCGCGCCCTGGTCACCTGATCCGGGTGATTCGGTCCCACGACTTAGACCCACTGGCCACGAACTTGATGCGACGAATAACCCTGGGCTGTGCGGGTCTGCTGGCTTTCCTTCCATTTGCACCAGAGGCGGACACAAAGGATCGCAGTCCCATTCCGGCACAAGATCACGCGCTCACCTGGCAGGAACTCACGAAATTGCCGTTACCTGCTCGCGGCGTTCGTATCAGTTACGGCAACGCAGCGCAGCAATTCGGCGAACTACGCGTTCCGAGCGGGAACGGCCCGTTTCCAATGTTCATTCTGATTCACGGCGGCTGCTGGTTATCGGATTTTGATTACGCTTATTGCACTCGCCTGGCCGCATGGTTGACCGCGCATGGGTTCGCTACCTGGACAATCGAGTTCCGCAGAATTGGCGACGAAGGCGGTGGCTGGCCGGGAACGTTCCTCGACGTGGCGCACGCCGCCGACGCGCTCCGCGAGATCGGAAAAACCAAACCGATCGACACTCAACGGATATATGCGGCTGGGCACTCCGCGGGCGGCCAACTCGCGCTCTGGCTGGCAAGTCGAGGCAAGCTCGCGAAAGAGAGCGAGCTATTCATTGAGGGACCCATCAAAATTCGTGGTGTCCTCGGACTTTCGGCCATTACCGATCTCTACGAATATCGCCAAGGGCCGGCGAATAGTTGCCATGCGGCGGTAGAACGTTTGCTCGGCGGTGGGCCGGAGGTTGTGGAACGTCGTTACTCAGAAACATCACCGATGCAGCGACTGCCGCTGGGTGTGCCGCAAGTGTTTATCCAGGGCGAAAATGATCCGATCGTCAGCCCCGACTCTGTTCGAACCTACGTAGCAGCATCTTCTAAGGCTGGCGACGAAGCGAAGCTGCTCGTGCTGCCCAACGGAGGTCACTTCGAACCCACCGTGCCGACCGCGGCCAGCGAACCCGCTCTGCTCGAAGCATTAGCGCGGCTGACTAAATGAAAAAAATCGGCGCGCGCCGCCGAACGGAGAGCGCTCTTGATGAATTGCGATGATTGCGAACTCGTCCGCGATGGTCAGAAAGCAGATGATGGATGATTCGCCGCCAACGAAGCCTTTGCTGATGAAAACAATTGTTTGTTCGATCGGACATCTAATAGCCGCGGCCGCGGTTTACTGGCACCTCATCAAAGGCGGCTGGTTGACGAACCATTACCAGCTCAACGATCCGAATATCGTCAATCTTGTGCTGGCGATCTTCGAACCGATCGCAGTCGTCAGCGTGATCGCGTTCTGGGTTTGGCGAACATCTTCGCTCCGTCGGCTAATGTTGATCCTGGGCGTGATTCAGATCCTGATCGTCGCCGGGTTTCTTCTTTTCTTTCTTTTCTTCGCGCTCACCTGGCATCCGAAGATGATGTAATTTCCAAGGAGCGGCGATCGCTCGGTATTTACGACGGCGTTTCAAACCGCCGCTCCTTGAGTCTTGGCAACAGAGCGCGGGCTGCTAGGTTGCGTCGCTTTGAACAAAATGGAATCGCTCAGCCATCTTTTCGACAATAACCGCGCGTGGTCGGAGGGAATCCGGGAAGTGAAACCGGAGTTTTTCCTGGAATTGTCCCGGCAGCAATCGCCAAAATATCTCTGGATCGGCTGTTCCGATAGCCGGGTGCCGGCGAACCAGATCGTGGGACTGGCGCCCGGCGAACTATTCGTCCATCGCAACATCGCCAATCTCGTCGTGCACACGGACCTGAATTGTTTGTCGGTGATGCAGTTTGCCGTGGATATTCTCAAGGTGCGCCACATCATCGTGTGCGGGCATTACGGCTGCAGCGGCGTGGGGGCGGCGCTTCGGCGCGAACGGCTGGGCCTGAGCGATAACTGGCTGCGCCATGTCCAGGATGTCGGTCAGAAGCACGAGAAAGCGCTGGCGAATCTTCCCGAGGGTGAGGCGGTCGACCGGCTGTGCGAGCTAAATGTTTTGGAACAGGTGGGTAACGTTTGCTGCACGACGATTGCGCAGGACGCGTGGGAACGCAGTCAGGAATTGTCGGTACACGGCTGGATTTATGGACTCCAGGGCGGGTTGCTGAAGGATCTGAATGCGACGGTGAGTAGTGCGGAAGAGGTGGGAAAGGTGGGCGAAAAAGCCGTGGAAGCGCTGCGGCCCGGGAAGAGCCGTGACCACTGAGCAGGTGTTCCGTAAAATCCCAACGTCCAAATCCCCAATCTAGGGAAATCCCGATCGGGCAGCAGCAGGGGATCCCAAGAAGCGCCGCGGCGTTTTCTCGCGTTTCCTGATTTTGTAATTGGAATTTCCCTGGGAATTTGGAGCTTGGGATTTGGAGCTTCTCGCTCATGTCACAGCGCTCGGTCGGAACGAGGAGTGTTGTCTTTATCCCTCCGACTTCCTAGGCTCATGCCATTATGAGCCAGACATTTGTTCCACTGATCAGTTCGGGCACGGCGGGACCCCTCGGCGTGCTGCATCTGCCAAGGCTTTGGCAGAAGGTTTCCCTGGAAGAGGCCGGCAAACTTGCGCCGGGTTATCCCGGCATCGGGCGGGGGTTCGATGCCATGACGTGTGCGGCCCTTGGGCTCGAGGAACAGGCAGTAAGGGATTTCATCAAGCAGAACAAGCCGACCTATCCGCAGTTCGAAGCGTGGGTGAAGAAAAACGCGAAAACGCTTACGCCCGGAGCCCTCGAGAAGCACAACGCGGCCGTGCGCGGTTACCTTCACGACGACGAGACGCGCAAGGGGATCGTGGGCGCGTGCGGGATTCCGGATGACGCCTCCGCGCCCAAGGACGCGGTGAATCTGAATAATCTCGACGATTGGTACGAGTTTCATCAGGCGGTGCTGAAGTAAATCGCATTTCAACCTCGGATTGAGTTTTCCGAACGAAATTTGTGGGCAGCGCAAAACGGTCGCGATATGATCGGAATCGCGCATG
>JALYIN010000448.1 GCA_030775765.1 Verrucomicrobiota bacterium | reverse complement strand
AGCTCATGGCGGTCGGGCTGAACTACGCCGATCACATCGCGGAAATGAAACGGACGCCGCTGGGCACTCCGCTGATCTGGTTCAAGGCGCCCTCCTCGCTCCTGCCCAACGAAGGCACGATCGAGATCGCGTTCCCCAAGCACAAAACCGATTTCGAAGTCGAGCTCGCCATCATCATCGGCACGCGCGCGAAGAACGTGAGCGTCGAGGGCGCGCTCGATCATGTTTTCGGTTACACCGTGGCCGAGGACATCAGCGACCGTGATTTGCAGAGTTCCGAAAAACAATTCGCCCGCGCCAAATCTTTCGACACGTATTCGCCCATCGGTCCTTTCGTTTACCGCGACGTGGACGTGGGCGACCTGGCCATCACGCTGCGGCAAAACGGAGAAGTGAAACAGCAGGCGCGCACGAGCCAGATGATTTATTCCGTGGCGGAAATTGTCTCATTCGCCAGTCAGGGGCTCACGCTGTTGCCGGGCGATCTGATCATGACCGGGACGCCCTCCGGCGTTGGGCCAATCAAGGCGGGTGACGAACTGGAAGGGCGAATCGGCGATTGGCCGGCGCTGCGGAATCGGGTCACGAACGCGAGGCGCGAAGGAAAATAATGCTTCCCTCGCGCAATTTCCTGACCCTAAGCTACATCCCACGGAGGATGATGATGCGAAGTACAATTAGTGGCTCCTTCGAAACGTCGAAAAGACATCACGCGAAAGTTTAGCTCGACTAGTACTAATCTCCTTTATGAGGATACCCAACTCATCGGAATTCATGGTCGGGGACCAACTTTCTAATCAACCTATGAAAACACTGCTAATCGCCAGCCTCTTCTCCGTAACTCTCGCGCTGACTTCGTTCGGCCAGCCTCCGCCAACGTCTCCGGCAAAACCGCCGGGCGCACCACCCACCACCGCCATGAGTCCGGCCACGGCGCCTGTAATGTCGCCGGCTACCGCGCCCGCCATGACGCCGGCCGCTCCCGCGGCCCCAGGGATGACGGCGTCGGCTCCGGGAATGTCGCCGGCCACCACCGCCATGTCCCCCGCGACCACAACGTCGACCACGACAGCACCAGCGGCCGGCACCTCACCTTCTCCGAACGGAACCCCCACTGCGACGGCGACCCCGATGAGCGAGTGGGATAAGAACTTCTTTATTTACAATTTCAATCACGGCGGTCCGATCATGTGGCCGATTCTCGTGGTCTCCATCGTGGCCCTGGCCGTCGTGCTGGAGCGAATTTTCTGGTGGCTGGGACGCTGGATGCGCCGCGATCCGAAACGGATCGAGAAAGTTTTCACCGCCATCGAAGTCGGTGACGTTGCGGAAGCCTCACGGCTCTCCCGGGATTCGCGCGACCCTGTCCTGCGCATGATGTGGAACGGTTTAAACCACCAGCACGCCTCGCTTCAGGGCGCCTTGCAGGTGGCGGCGGGTATCGAGATCAAGCGCGCCGGGCGCTTCCTTGTGGTCATGGATACGCTGGTCACGCTGGCCCCGTTGCTCGGTTTGCTGGGAACGATCGTCGGTCTGATGAAGGCGTTCGGTTCACTCGGAAACGAAGAACTGGCGGTGGTCACGGTCACCGGCGGTATCGCGGAAGCGCTTATCGCCACCGCCTGCGGTCTCGGGATCGCGATCTTCTCGCTGATTCCGTTTAACTTTTTCACTTCGCGTGTGTCTAACTTAGAGTTCGAACTACAGACGGCTGCGACGAACCTGGAAGTTATGCTCGAGGCGCAAAACAAAGCAGGACATTCGGAAGTGGAAATACCGGGAACGACGCCCACCTCCGCCACTCGCTCATCCATCTAAAGGCCAACGATGCAGGTCACGTCGCCCATTCCGAAGAAGCACGCGCGAATCGAGATCATCCCGTTGATCGACATCATGTTCTTTCTCCTCGCGAGCTTCATGATGGTGAGCCTGAGTCAGGTCAGCATGAAGGGTTGGAAAGTCGCTCTCCCCGAAGGTTCCTCGGGCGAAGTCCAAAACAAAAAAGACTACATCAGTCTGTCCGTCGACAAGGACGGGCTTTATTACTTCGACAAGCAGCCCATCAAGCTCGAGGAAATCCTGCCCAGGCTGCAGCAGATTTATAAGACCAATCCGGAGGCCAAGATCTTCATTCGCGGCGACCGGGAGGCGGTGCACGGTAACGTGACGAGAATGCTCGATCAGATTCGCTCGTCCGGTTTCAGCAAGCTTTCCTTCGAGATCAAAAGCAAGGCCGGAGCGGGCCTGGGCCCAAGTAGATAATGAAAACAAAAGGACCAGGACCGCTTCTTTATCGGCCGCCACCGCGCTGGCAGGTTTGGGCAGCAATTGGCGGTGCCGTGGGTCTTCATCTCGCCGCGGTCGCCATCGCAGCCATTAAACCAACAGAAAAAATCGTCGATCTCACCGACATCCCTGAAGCGACGGTAGAGATGTCTCTCGAGACGCAACAGGAACCGCCGCAACCGACACCGCCGCCGGAGGAAGAGCCACCCCCGCCGCCGCCGCCGGAAGCAATTCCTGAACAACAACCGGAATTCGTCGAAGAAAAACCAACGCCTCCGCCAAAACGGACCCCAAGCAATGCCCCGGTCGTGCCCATTGCCAAGCCGAAGCCGGTCGGTCCTTCAGGCCCGATGTCAATGTCTTCCGCTAAGGCGGTCGCCGTCAGCGCTCCTCGTCCGGAATACCCGTACGAAGCGCGCCGGTCCAAGATCACGGGCAGTGGCGTGTGCGTCATGACAGTTGATACAGGCAGCGGGGCTGTGACCAGCGCGGAGATGGCGCAAAGCACCGGCAGTCCGGTTTTGGATAATGCGGCCACCAGCGCGTTTCGACGGTGGCGATTCAAACCGGGAACGGTATCGAAGGTCCGAACTCCGATCACGTTCACCATGAGCGGGGCGCAATACTAGAGAAACAACCATGAAAATGCGATCGCCCATTCCGAAGAAGCACGCGCGAATCGAGATCATCCCGTTGATCGACATCATGTTTTTTCTCCTCGCGAGCTTCATGATGGTCAGCCTGAGCCAGACCCACATGAAGGGCATCCGGGTGAACCTGCCGAGCGCCAATGCTCCGCCGCAGCCGCCGGATAAACCCAAAGATTACGTGGCGATCCGGGTGACGGAAGGTGGATTGATCTACTTCGATAACGTCATGGTTTTAAGCGACGACGTCCTGGACAAGCTCTACAAACTTCACGAGCAGAATCCTGAGATCAAGGTTTCGCTCAGCGCCGAAACGCTGGCCACGCACGGCGACGTGATCTCGCTGCTGGATAAGATCCGTTTGGCCAAGATCACGAAGATCGGTTACCAGATCAAAACAGCCGCCGCCCAGGGTGCCCCCGGCACGGTTGCCCCACCGGGGCCGGCCGCTCCCCCGCCGCCGCCGAAGTAACCCTAATTGCACAGCGCGGCTCGCAGCAGTCGAAGCGCGTTCGCTCGATGGCTGATCCGGTTTTTCTTTTCAGGAGCAATCTCGCCAAACGTCTGGGTTAGCCCCGTCGGTTGAAAAACCGGATCGTAACCGAAGCCGGCTGTGCCGCGAGGTGGCTCGATGATCGTTCCCTCCACCACCCCCGCGAAAGTATCAATCAGTTCACCGTCGCGAGAGAGAGCCAGCACGCAGCGAAACCGTGCTGGGTACGGGCGCGGGAGCGAAAGCTTGCGCAGCTCCGAAAGCAATCGCGCGATGTTGTCGCCGTCCTTCGCGCCCGGGCCGGCATAACGCGCGGAATAAATTCCCGGCGCCCCCTCTAGCGCATCCACTTCGAGACCGGAATCGTCTCCGACAACCAGGCCGGGAAACCGCCTCGAGATTCGGACGGCTTTCAAGATCGCGTTCTCGCCGAAGGTCGCGCCGGTCTCCTCGATCTTCGGCGCATCCGGCTCCGCCGACAAATCGCGCACGACGAATTCGTCGCCGAGGATCTCGCAAAACTCGCGGCTCTTGTGCGCGTTACGCGTGGCGAGGAGAAGCTGGCCCATCAGTTAAAATGAATTAGGAAAAGAGGAACGCAGGAGATTTTTCTTTTTTTCCTGCTTTCCTGATTCTTTCCTGATGAACGAGCGGCGCAAACCTTATCCATTCGATCGCCTTGAGCCGAAATGGCAGGCGATCTGGGACGAGACCCGCGCCTTCCACGCGCCCGACCCCGGCGAAGAAAATTTCGACCCGAAGAAACCGAAGTTCTACGTGCTCGACATGTTCCCCTACCCGAGCGGCGCGGGATTGCACGTCGGCCATCCGGAAGGTTACACGGCCACCGATATCGTCGCGCGCTACAAACGACTGAACGGATTCAACGTCCTTCATCCGATGGGCTGGGACGCCTTCGGTTTGCCGGCGGAGCAATACGCCATCAAGACCGGCCAGCATCCCGCCGTCACCACGCGCGAGAACGTGGCGAAGTTCAAGGCGCAACTGAAACGGATCGGGTTTTCCTACGATTGGGAGCGCGAAATTAACACGACCGATCCCGCCTACTACAAATGGACGCAATGGATTTTCCTCCAGATTTACAATTCCTGGTTCAACCCGGAGACGAAAAAGGCCGAACCGATCTCGGCCTACCGCGGCGACGACCCAGACAGCGTGCGGCTCGCCTACGTCGCGGAAGTGGCGGTGAACTGGTGCCCCGAACTGGGAACCGTCCTGGCCAACGAAGAAGTCATCGATGGCAAAAGCGAAGTGGGCGGTTTCCCCGTTGTGCGCCGCCCCATGCGGCAATGGATGCTGCGCATCACCGCGTTCGCCGATCGCCTTCTCGATGGCCTCGACGATCTGGACTGGCCACTTTCACTCAAGGCGCTCCAACGCAACTGGATTGGCCGCAGCGAAGGCGCCGAGATTGAATTCCGCATTGCCGAAAATGGCGAAGCTCGAACGCCTATCATCCGCGTTTTTACCACGCGGCATGACACGCTCTACGGCGCGAACTACATGGTGCTCGCGCCGGAGCATCCGTTGGTCGATCGATTGACCACGGATGATCGCAGAGCGGAGGTCACGCGGTATCGCGAAAAGGTCGCGGCGAAATCCGATCTCGAACGGACCGATTTAGCCAAGGAAAAAACCGGCATCTTTATCGGCGCATATGCCCTTCATCCGATCCGCGGCGAGAAGATGCCGATCTGGATCGCGGATTACGTTCTGATGGGATACGGCACGGGCGCGGTCATGGGCGTGCCGGGGCACGACGAGCGCGACCTGGAATTCGCGCGCAAGTTCGGGATGCAAATCATCCCGGTAGTCCAGGCGAGGGGGAAAACGCCGGAGGAATCCATTGGCTTTCTGGACGACGGCGTGGCGATCAATTCGCCGATCATCGATGGCCTGCCGACCCCGGAAGCGAAGAAAAAAATCCTGGCGTGGCTGCAGGAGAATGGCGTCGGCCGGGCTGATATTCGCTACAAACTGCGCGACTGGCTTTTCTCCCGGCAACGGTATTGGGGCGAGCCGTTCCCGATCATTTGGGCAAATGGCAAACATCAGGCATTGCGGGAAAGCGAGCTGCCGCTCGAACCACCCGCGCTGGAAGATTTCAAGCCAACCGGTACCGGCGAACCGCCGCTCGCCAAAGCGAAAGACTGGATTCGCTATTCCGAGAGCGCGACCCGCGAGACGAACTCGATGCCGCAGTGGGCCGGCTCCTGTTGGTATTACCTGCGCTTCTGCGACGCGCGAAACGACCGGCGTTTCACCGGCGACGAACAAGAACGTTATTGGATGGGCGGAGAGCAGCCGGGCGGCGTCGATCTCTACATCGGTGGGGTCGAGCACGCGGTCCTCCATCTGCTCTACGCGCGCTTCTGGCACAAGGCGCTGTTCGATCTCAGCCACGTTTCGAAACCGGAGCCGTTCCAGCGCCTCGTGAACCAGGGGATGATCCTCGGCGAGGACAATCGCAAAATGTCGAAACGCTGGGGCAACGTGATCGATCCGCTCGACGTGATCGAAATCTACGGCGCCGATGCCTTCCGCTGTTACGAGATGTTCATGGGGCCGCTCGAGCAGATGAAACCGTGGAGCATGAAAGGCGTGGAAGGGGTGTCCCGATTCCTCGCGCGCGTCTGGCGGTTGATGATGACGGAAAACCAGGCCGGCGATTGGGAGTTATCCGGCGCGATCAAAGATATCGAGCCGACGAAGGCGCACCAGAAAATCACCCACGCCACCATCAAGAAAGTCACCGACGACATCGAAGGCCTCGCGTTCAACACGGCGATTTCTCAGATGATGATTTTCGTGAATGCCTTCACGAATCTGGAAGCCATTCCGGCCTCTGCAATGCGCACATTCCTCGTGCTGCTGAATCCCTTCGCGCCCCACATCACGTCCGAGTTGTGGCAGCAGCTCAAGAGTCCGGGCGACATTACCGCTCAAAGCTGGCCGGCTTACGACGATCAGGTCCTGGTCGAAGACGAAGTGGAGATCGTCCTCCAGGTAAACGGCAAGGTGCGCGACCGCATCAAGTTCCCGCTCAACGCGACGAACGCGGATCTGGAAACAGCGACGCTCGCCAACGAAAAAGTGCAGAAGGCCCTCGGCGGCCAGTCCGTGCGCAAGGTCGTCGTTGTCCCCAATAAACTTGTCAACGTCGTCGCCGGCTAAATAGCCTCCGTCATGCTCAAAGAATTCAAGGAATTCGCGGTCAAAGGAAACGCCGTCGACATGGCCGTCGGCATCATCATCGGCGCGGCGTTCGGCTCGATCATCACCTCGCTCGTCAAGGACATCATTCTGCCGCCGATCAGCCTGTTTACCGGGGGCCTCGATTGGTCGAACAAGTTTATGATTCTGCGCGATGCCCCAGGCGGCGGCGTTTTCAAGACCGCGGCCGATGCCGCCAAGGCCGGCGCCGTTACCTGGAATTACGGAAACTTCATCACCCTCATCGTGAATTTCCTGGTTGTCGCGTTTTCCATTTTCCTGCTGGTGCGGGCGCTCAACAGAATGAAGCAGCCCAAGCCCGGCGCGGCCGCCCCGGTTTCGAAAGAGTGTCCTTTCTGCGCGATGACGATCCCGATTAAAGCGACGCGCTGCCCGCATTGCACCTCGGAGATGTCGAACGTCGCGCGCGCTTAGGCCGCCGCTTCCTTGTCGGGCAGCGCGAAAACGCGCTCCTCCGTGCAAAGCCAGACCCGGCTTGACTCATCCCGCGCCCAGCGCGTGCCGCTGGCCCATGGAGAAAACGCCGGCATGATCCAGCAACCGGATTGTTGAATGAACGCCGGGCATTTCAGCCGCAATCCCGCGCCATCGGTAATCACGGCCGCCGGATGATGATGCCCGATGATTTGAATGCGCCCAGCTGGATCCGCGTCGCAATGACCATGATGAAAATGGAAATGGTCCGTTCGCCAGGATTCGACCATCTCAATATGGCCGCCTAATTGCCGGTCGTGATTTCCCGCCACCACCACCACCTCGCAACGCGTCGCGATCTCGCGCAATAGCTGCGCCGCTTCTCGCGCGGCAGTCTTGTCGTGGACCAGGTCGCCGAGGACGATCAGAGACCGCGGCGCATATTCCTCTACCAGTTGCGTCAACCGGTCCGAGATCGACGCCATGCCCCACATCGGCACCAGCCGGCCGGCCGCGCGCTGGCTCAGTTCGTAGCCGAAATGCAGGTCCGCCACGGCGAGCCAGCGCGCCGTTTGGTGGAAAAGTGCGAGCCGTCCATCGAGCAGGATTTCATTGGCAACGAGCGCCTGGTTCGCGCGTAACGCGGTCATAAGCCGGGCAAATTATCGCTTGCGCCGGTGCGTATCAATCGGTATGAGCGGCTCTTCCGTCTCCCATGAAGACTCTGCCCAAAGTCATCGTCCTCGGCCTTTTGGCGTGCGCCGCAGCGAGTTGCGAATCGCCCTCGACGCAAAACACCCAGGGCCCGCAGATGCGCCCAGCCACCATCACCGGCGCACGGCGAATCGCGAACGTTCGGACTACCGCCTACACGCACACCGAGAAAGGCGGGCGGCGCAACGCCATCGGCGTTAGCTTGTCCGGCTCGAAAGTGATGAGCGCGGCGTCGGATTGGTCGCGTTATCCCCTGGGCACGCGCTTTCAAATCGTCGGCACGTCGGACCGCTACGTCATCGATGACTACGGTGGCGCCTTGATCGGCACTAATACGATCGACCTTTACAAAACGAGTCGCGCCGCCATGCGCCAATGGGGCGTGCGGAAGGTGGACATTGACGTTCTCGAGTGGGGCTCGAAGGAACAAAGCCTCAAGATTCTCCGGCCCCGCGGGAAAAACCGCCTCATCCGGCGGATGATCGCGGGGTTGGAAGGACAGAAAATCTGAGCTGCGCGTTAACTCGCGAGCTCCTCGCTCCCAAGTTGCACTTGGGAACGACAACGCGGTTTGCTTTGACACACCGCACTGGTGCGCCACAACTTGCGCGATGAAAATTTTGGTCGTCGGTGGAGCGGGCTACATCGGCAGCGTTTGTGCTGAGCTGCTTCTCGATGAAGGACACACGGTCTGTATCTTCGATAATCTTTCCGAAGGACACCGCGCCGCCGTCGACCCGCGCGCGGAATTCATCGAAGGCGATTTAGGGACGATCGATCTAATCCAATCGGCGCTGACGGCGTTCCGACCACAGGCCGTCATGCATTTCGCGGCCAGCGCGCTCGTAGCCGAATCGATGGAAAATCCCTCGAAATATTTCCGGAACAACATCGGCAACGGTTTGAACCTGCTCGACGCCATGGTCACGACCGGTGTGAACCAGTTCGTCTTCTCATCGACCTGCGCTATTTTCGGTCCGCCCGAGCGCCTGCCAATCGACGAGAGTTTGCCCAAACGCCCAATCAACCCCTACGGCGAATCGAAACTGGCCTTCGAGAAAATCCTGCGCTGGTACGGGGAGATCCATGGAGTGCGCTTCGTTTCGTTGCGCTACTTCAACGCTGCGGGCGCTTCGGGGAAGTTCGGCGAAGAGCATCGCGTCGAGACCCACCTCATCCCGAACGTCCTCAAGGTTGCCCTCGGCCAAAAACCGCACGTCGAAATTTACGGGACGGACTACGACACATCGGACGGCACCTGCATCCGCGACTACATCCACATCCTCGATCTGTCGCGGGCGCACATCCTGGCGCTGGGCGCTGGCAAGAGCGAATTCTTTAACCTCGGCACTGGCGGCGGCACGAGCGTGCGCGAGGTGATTGAGTCATGCCGGAAAATTACGGGTCGTAAAATCCCGGTCGTGGAAAAACCACGCCGCCCCGGCGATCCCGCCCGGCTTGTCGCCGCTTCCGACAAAATCCAGCGCGAACTGGGTTGGCAGCCGGAATTCCAAAACATCGACGCGATCATCGAGAGCGCCTGGCGCTGGCACCAGAAATTCCCGAACGGCTACGGGGACTAATTTCCTGCTCCTGATCATGATCGTGCTCACGATCCTGTCAGCCAGCCACGCCGCTCAAGGGATTAGGATCGTGAGGAGGAGCAGGAAAAAGAAAAGCGCCCGCAGAAACACGTTCCGCGGGCGCTCTTGAATCTTATTTCTAATCTACAAAGCCAGCCTTAGGGCTTGGTCGTAGTCGTGGTGGTGGTCGTTTCTTTTTCGTAATACGACACCGGCTTGGTCAGCGTGATCTTGCTGATGACCATGCGGTCGCCTTCCTTCACGTAGGTGTACTTCACCGGCATGTCGGGCTTGAGCATGGACCATTCGACGGTCTTGCCTTCCGGGTCGACGATCGTCGTGCTCTTGGTGTAGTAATACTTCACCGGCGCCGAACTTGTCTCCGTGCGGAATGAGATGTAGTCCGATCCCGGCGTGTACGTCGTGATCGTGCCCGTACCGTCAACGGTGCTGGTCGACGTGGTCGTCGAAGAGCTGCTGGTGACGGCAGGGTTCGTGGTGGTGGTGGTGGTTGCTGAGGTCTGCGCGAAAGCTGAGGTGAGCGCGATTGCGCTGACGGCTCCGGCTGCCAATAGTGTGATCAATCTGTTTTCTTTCATATTTGTCCTTTGCTTTGGTTAAACGGATGCTTTCCGTCGTGCATTTATCCGACTGCCCGAAGCTGGAGTTTATTCAAAACGCACCCGCACTCTCTCTTCGTAAGCCGCCGGGCTTATGGTCGCTTCTCTCATAATCCATATGCAACCGCTCCCTGGTTTTCGTGATTTTCTGCCGAACGATTGCGCGCGCCGAAATTACATCTTCGCCAAATGGCGCGAAGTCGCGCGCCGTTACGGTTTTGTGGAATGGGACGGGCCTATCCTTGAACCGACGGAGCTTTACACGAAAAAAAGCGGCCCCGAGATCGTGGGGCAGCTTTTCAATTTCACCGATAAAGGCGAACGCGAAGTGGCCATGCGCCCCGAGCTCACCCCTACGCTCGCCCGCGTCGTGGCAGCGCACGACCGCGAGTTCAAGAAACCGCTGAAATGGTTCTCGATCCCGCAATGTTTCCGCTACGAGAAACAGCAGCGCGGCCGACTCCGCGAGCATTTCCAATTCAACGCCGATATCATCGGCGAGGCTTCGCTCGATGCCGATGTCGAAGCGATCGCGCTCTGCATCGATCTCCTGCGGGGATTCGGTTTTAGCGCGAGCGACGTCGTCGTGCGGGTCAGCGACCGGGAATTCTGGATCGATTTCCTGCGCAACCAGAATGTGCCCGAAGAAAAGTGGCAGGAGACGTTGCAGATCATCGATAAGAGCGAGCGTGAAGCGCGCGGGAAAACCGCGACAAAGCTCGGACCGCTGGCAGAACCGGTTTTCAGGATTCTCGACGGCAAAGGAAGCAGCGAAAAACTGAACAGCCTGGTCAGCGCGCTGGACGCTCGCGGCCTCGCCGAGTTCGTTCAAATCGATCTCGGGATCGTCCGCGGTCTCGCCTACTATTCCGGCGTCGTCTTCGAGGCTTTCGATCGCGGCGGAAAACTGCGGGCGCTCGTCGGCGGCGGTCGCTACAACAATTTGATTGGGCAACTGAGCGACGGTGCCGTCTCGCTGCCGGCGATCGGTTTCGCCATGGGCGATGTGGTCCTCGGCGAATTAATCGCCGAAATTTCGGCCGCCAAGACGCTGATGGAAATCGCCATGGGGTCGGAGCGCGATCTCGATCTCTACCTCGTCATCGCCAAGGAGGAGCGGCGTTCTGACGCGCTCACCCAGGTCCAGGCCCTTCGTGATGCCGGTTATCGCGTCGATTATCCGCTTACTCCCGCGAAGGTCGGCAAACAATTCCAGACCGCCGAACAACTTGGCACGCGCGTCGCCATCCTGTTTGGCGACGAATGGCCGCAGGTGAAAGTGAAAGAATTGCGCACGGGGGAGCAAACGCTGGTGGCGCATGAGGAAGTTGCTGCGAAACTTAACGCCCTTTTCTCAGACTGAACTGCCTGCATGTACCGGACCCATCACTGCAACGAATTGCGCAAAAGCGATGTCGGCTCCGCCGCTACACTGGCCGGCTGGGTCCACATGCACCGGGATCTTGGCGGGGTGATCTTTGTCGATCTCCGCGATCGCGAGGGGCTCACCCAGGTCGTCTTTCGTCCCGAGGAAAATGCCGCCCTCGCTGCCGAGGCGCATCAACTCAGGCAGGAGGACGTCATTCAGGTGCAGGGCAAGGTCTTGGAT
>JALYIN010000447.1 GCA_030775765.1 Verrucomicrobiota bacterium | reverse complement strand
GCCGTAAAGAATGGAAGAGCCAAGGGCGAGCAACTCAATCATGGACCTGTAGCCGCGATCGGTAATCGCGGCCGGGATTCAGCGTGAGAAAAGGCGACCGCGATCATCGATCGCGGCTACAGATCCCACTTCTTTGGCAGCTTTTGTTTGAGCGTCACGACGGGCTCAAACAGGTCGCCCATTTTTTCGACGCGACGCAGAACTTTGTCGGACGGAAAAACGAGAAGCTTCGCGTTCTTTTTCTTCAGCGTGCTTTCGACTTCGTCCCAGGTCACCGGCGTTGAGACCGTCGGCTGATCCTTGGCGCGCAACGAATAGACGTTCACGGTCGTCTTGTGCTCATCGTTCTGGCTCCAGTCGACGAACACTTTTCCTTCGCGTAGCGCGCGCGCCATTTTGGCGATGACCAGCTTCGGGTGCTCGCGTTCCAAGTGTTCACCCAGCGCGCGCGAGAGCGCTTTCGTGTCGTCGAACGTCGCCGCGGTATTGAGCGGCACATAGACCTGGAGCCCTTTGGACCCGGACGTTTTTGCCCAGCTTTTCAATTTCATTCTGGCGAGCAGATCGCGGAGCCAAAGCCCAACCTGGCAGCATTGGACGATGTCGGCGGGCGCGCCGGGATCGAGGTCGAACACCATCATCGTAGGGCGAGCCACGTCTTGCTTCCGGGCGAGCGAGGTGTGCAGTTCGATGTCGGCGAGGTTCGCGGCCCAGACGAGCGTGGGCAAATCCTGGGCGAGGCAGTAATGCATGTCGCGCAGGTTGCCTTCGCTCCAGACTTTCGCGGTCTTCACCCAGTTCGGGCGATGCGCGGGACAGTTCTTTTCGTAGAAGAACGGCTGATCGACGCCATTTGGATAACGCTTCATGGTGAGCGGCCGGTCTTTGAGATGCGGCAGCAATACCGGTGCGATCCGAATGTAGTAATCGATGATCTGGCCCTTGGTGAACCCGGCCTTGGGGTAAAGCACCTTGTTGAGATTAGAAACGGCGAGCTTCTTCCCGCCGACGATCAGTTGCGCTTTATCGCTCATCAGTTTTCAAGATATCGAGCGGAAGAGTGCATACGCGTTTCATTTTGTGGAGCGGGCCCGCCTTCGTGTCGGAGGGAGCACGCCGGCGCTCGCTGCCAACTGCCTGAGGGCAGCCCGTCTCTAATCACAGGTGCGCCAAGAAAATCCAGACGGCAAGCGCCACGCTGAGCACGCCCGCGACGACGAAATGCCAGGAGCGTTCCATCGAGACGACCCCGAGCATGCGGAGACCAAATCGCGGGAAGAGGAAGTAAACGGCGCCTTTGATCATCAGGCCCCAGCCAATGAGCGTGACGATTGTGCCGGGAAATCCGTGCCAGATGCTATGAAACGCCACGATGAAGGCGCCGAGCGGGAAATGGACGAAGGCGTTCAGGAAACTGCCGACCTCGCCCTTCTCGCGCAGGAGAATGAAGAATTGAACCCAGACGCGCGGCTGCAAAATGTGCGAAAGGCCGACGACGAGAAAGAAGATCGCGGAGAGTTTCTGGACGGCTATTTCCATGCGGCGATCTAAGAAGGCGACTTAGCCGACGACAAGACTTTCCTTCCCTCTCCTGCTCTCGATCCTCTGCTCCTAACCCTTCGCCCGTCCAACCTGCATCATGAGCGCGATCATGATCAGGAGTAGGAATTCGATTACGCGAAGAAGCGAGCGGGCGAGAGGAGCGGCTGGGGTTTGCAGATCCGAGCCACGCAATGTTCCCAGCTTTCGTGGCCGCTCAGGATCTCGATCTCGACGCGCAGGAAATAAATGGGCACGTCCGTCTTGCCCAGACGCGGCAATCGGACGGCATCCTTTTCCGTAGTCACGATCATCTCGAGATCGCGGCGCACACAGCGAGTAATGAAACTGTTGAGCTCCGCCTCGGTGTAGCGGTGATGATCGGTGTAGCGCTTGGAAAGCTCGAGGCGAGCGCCCAGTTTGCGCAGGCCTTCCTCGAAACTCTCCGGCGCCGCGATCCCGCAAATCGAGCCGATGTAAGTGTCACGCAATCGTTCGAGGGGAATCTGCTCCCCAGTGACGACGTTCTGCAAATGAAGCGGCTGGTGGGCGCACTCGATAATTTCCGCAGTGCGATTGTAACGGCGAATGCGCTTGATCAACTCGTCGTTAGCCTCGCCCGTGCTCTTGGTGATGAAGATGTAACTGGCGCGCCGGAGATTGCGCGGCGGTTCCCGCAAAGTCCCGCGCGGCAGGAGATGCTCGTTCCCAAACGGGGCCTGGCGATCGATCAGGACAATGTCGAGGCGATGTTTGAGGTGGAGATACTGGAGGCCGTCATCGAGCAAGAGCGTGTCGGCTTTCAATTCCTTGATGGCGAAGAGGCCGCTCTTCACCCGGTCTTTGTCCACGACAACAATGACGTCCTTGAGATTGTTCGCGAGCATGTAGGGCTCGTCCCCCGCGGTCAGCGAATCGAGCAGTAGGGTTTTTCCATCCGAGACGATGCGCGGCGGTACCGGAACTTTCTTGCTGAAGAAGTGCCACCATTTTCGCGGATTCCGCCGTGGGACACTTTTGTAACCACGGCTGAGAATAGCGACCCGCCGTCCGCCGGCGCGGAGGGCGCGCGCAAACTTTTCCACGATCGGCGTCTTACCGGTCCCGCCGACGGTGAGGTTGCCGATGCTGATCACGAGGCAGCCGAGGGTGTGCTCGCGAAGGATGCGGTGCCG
>JALYIN010000446.1 GCA_030775765.1 Verrucomicrobiota bacterium | reverse complement strand
CTGTTGTAGAGGGCACTGCGAAAAAATGGCGGAACAATTCGTACGTTCCGTCGATCAAGTGCACATCCATATGGTCTCCGATCAGCTTCTCGGAGAGCGATGCTATAAGATCGGGCTATGAATTTGGAGATCATTCCCATGTTACCGACTATTTACGGGCTTAGGTGGGCGTCCCCGACAACCAGGGAATGAACGACGACAAGCGCGTTTGCCGGTACTAATCCTACGGACCAATCGTAACTTCCGGCTTACTCGTCATCCGTGCCGGAATGGATGGCTCACCGTTGGCTCCGTCCGGCCTGGGGGCAAATGCGCCTATTTTTTCTTTGACATCGCCGACATGAATTCTTCGGCGCGGCGTTGCACCTCGCCCTCGTTGAGCGTTTCTTTTACCGTTGCTAGCGCCCAGACGTGTCCCCACGGATCGCCCACCCAGCAATAGCGATCGCCAAAAAACATGTCTGTCGGTGGAAGCAACGGTGTCCCCCCTAGTTGGACAGCTTGGGCAAAGCTCTTATCTACATCGTCGACATACATCTCCAGCACCACGCTTGTGCCTCCCAGCGTTTCCGGCGAGCGCGGACCCTTCGGGTCGAATCCGGGCATGTCGGTGAGTTGAAGATACGATTCGCCGATCTTGAACTGCGCGAAGATGCCGGGCATGCCCGGCATCGGCGCCTGGTAGAGAACCTGCGCGCCGAACGCTTTCTGATAAAACTCGAGCGCGGCGCGGCCGTCGCGCACCATGAGATAAGGAACTACTTGCCGATTGTTTGGTCTTCCTCCGAGGATGGCCATGTCATGTGTCCTTTCGCTGATTGATTTGCGACAAACGCCAGACGTGTCCGGAACGATCTCTGACGTCGCGGAACTGTGCGGCCCATGCGGCGATCTGCTCGAGCGGCTTGGGATCGAGCCGGTAATAGCGATGGCGGCCTGAACGCCGCGCGACGATCAGACCGCTGCGCCTCAGGACCGCCAGATGCTTTGAGAGCGATGGCTGGGTGATCTGAAACGGCTCGCAGAGCTCAAGCACTGTAAGCTCGCGCTGCTGCAGCCGCTCAAGAATGCTTCTGCGCGTGGGGTCGGCCACCGCTCGAAATATCCCATCGTGCCGCTCATACCGCATGGCGCAGCATAATACATAGCCAAATGGCTATGTGTCAAGCAGAAGAATCCACCGCATTCCTAATAATTGCAGGTTTGTCGGCAACTCTTCCCTAACTAAATTGACGCTTCAGATATCGCTGTTACCAAAATTGTTCCAGAATCCAAAGTTTTCATTTCTTTGAGGATGGCTTCGCGCGAAAAGCAGATTCCCCGGTTTGTTGGAAACGTTAGTAGTTAGAAGTTATGGGTGGAGTTGTTGGAGTCGAGGTGAGTACGCCCAAGGCAGGCGCGCTACCAGGCTGCGCTACGCCCCGACATGAAGTGCGCTACTGACTCTAAAGCACTTTCCAACTTTGCTGCATCGCTCGTCTTTGTCTCAGTAATGAAACCGGTAGCGAACCTGGACAAGAATCTCGCGCGGATTCAGATAGTGGGTTCCGCCAAACGTGAAGCTGTTGTCCAGCAGAACGCGGCGGTTTGCGACATTGATACCCTGAACATTAACCGAAACCCTCTCGCCAAAGTTCTTGCCGATGGAGAGGTCGAACGTGGTATGCGGCTGGAGATGGTCGCCAAGGATCGCTGGGTTCCCGTTGGAGAACCCCGAGGCGTAGTAAACGTCAGTCGATGCATAGCTTCGCCAGGGCAACGTGAACTGTCCGCCGATGTGCAACGTGTTTCGCTGATCATGGTCGAGCAGCTTGAAGCCGTTGCCAAAGGAGAAATTGGTGAGACCGCCGGTGATGCTGCCGAACCCAAGCGCGAGCTGATTCGAGTAGGTTAAGTACACTTGAGCTCGATTGCGAATGCGAGGCGAGCGCAGCGTGAGTTCCCAGCCGTTGATGCGGGCGCCCTGAATCGTGATCGGAAAGAAAATGTCAGAATTATTCAGATTGTTGTGATCGAAGAAGTTGTTCGCACGCGTCAAAAAATTGTCGGCGTCGAGAGTCCAACCTCGAAGAGGAATGGTGACGCCAAACTGGTGCTCTTCGTCCCGTTCACCGTGTAGGGGAACGAAACCGAGGTTCTGGTTGGTTACTATTTGCAAAAGCGGGCCGGATGCCGTAATAAGAGGCGGCGCTTGATAGAAGTGGCCATAAAAACCGCGAAAGACCCAATTCAGTTTCGGGATTCGTAGGGAAGCACCAACGCGCGGGCTAGTCGCATTCTCAACCACGCCTCCGGAAAAATGTGTTTGGCGAAGACCGGCATTAATGGTGAGCCAGGAAGTCGCTTTTAGTTGGTCTTCCGCGTAAACCGCCACCAGGCTGCCCGCTGGTTTTTCGACATCAGGTGGGTTCAGGTTAGGCGCGCTGTTGTCATTGAAAATCAACCCAAACAACTGATTATCCTGCTGGGCAAAGCCATAAATGCCAGCTCGCAGGTTGTTACGATCCTTGACCCAAGACATAGTCACCTGACCACCTTCATACTTGGAGGAGCGTTTTTCCGTTGCAGAACTCGGCAGATCCGATGGACTGCTCTCGTAGTTCGCTCGGTTGAAGTGATAGAACGGTGAGACCGTGAGCATTAATCCAGGGCTAAACGTACGTACCCAGGAAAAAGTCACAAAGGAATCGGTCTCACGATTCACGTCGTGAAGAAACGAACCTTGGGTGTTTGGGTCGTTTGGATCGAAGGGTACCTGGTAGTAATCGCGTCGGATCTGTGCGACCAGCCGTAATTGGTCTTGAGAGTCTGCGTTGTAGATCAGCGAAGTAAATCCGCCGATGCCATTCCCCGCGTCATGAATAACTGCGCTCGCGGGAGTTTGCAAGCCTAGATTTGTGCGATTGCCGCTCACGCTGGCGTAATAGGCGAACCGGTTGTTGTGGCCTCCAAAATTCAGCTGATCATCAGTTTGATAGAAATTCCCGGCACTTAGGACGAGCTCAGCCTCATTATTCCTCTCGAAGCCCGTCCGAGGAGCCACGTTGAAGATGCCGTAGGTTCGGTCACCATAATCCGCCGCGTAGCTGCCTCTTTGCGCTTCAACAGTGTCGATGTCCTTTGGGTCGATTTGAGGGCCAAGATTGCTCGCGATGTTCGTATTCGGAATGGGTACGCCGTCGATCAGCCAGCTCACTTGGTGTCCCCCGCGAATGTGAAGCTGGTCGTGGGTGAAATAAGACCCCGGAACATAGTCCGTAATGAGGGCTAAGCTGTTCGTTCGGAATGCGCCCGGTGTCTGTTGGATCTGTTCGCGATCAATGAGGGTGGTCGGCGTTATTG
>JALYIN010000445.1 GCA_030775765.1 Verrucomicrobiota bacterium | reverse complement strand
CCCAACGAAGTCATCTGCATGAACAGCCTCACGGTGAACCTGCACCTGATGATGGCCACTTTCTATCGGCCCACGAAATCGCGTTTCAAAATCCTGATGGAGGATCCCGCGTTCCCTTCCGACACCTACGCGATCAAGACTCAGATCGTTCATCACGGGCTCGATCCGAAAGAGGCGTTGGTCCTGGCGCGGCCGCGCGAGGGCGAATTCGCCGTCCGGACCGAAGAGATCATCGACCGGATCGAAAAGAATGCCGATAGCCTCGTTGTGGTTTTGATCGGCGCGGTAAACTTTTTCACCGGCCAATTCTTTGACATTCCGGCCATCACCGCCGCGGCGCAGAAACACGGCATCACAGTTGGCGTGGATTTCGCGCATGCCGTCGGCAACGTCCGGCTCTCGTTGCACGAGTGGAACGTCGATTTCGCCGTCTGGTGTTCCTACAAGTATCTGAACGCCGGCCCGGGAGCGGTCGCCGGCGCCTTCGTGCATGAGCGCCACGCGACCAACACGAAGCTGCCGCGCCTGGCCGGTTGGTTCGGCAACGATCCGAACACGCGATTCCGAATGCATCTGGAACCGGAGTTCGTTCCGGTCGCTTCGGCCGATGGCTGGCAGATCAGTAACCCGCCGATCCTGTCGATGGCGCCGCTTCGCGCCTCGCTCGCCATCTTCAATGAAGCCGGAGGAATGCAACGACTGCGCGAGAAATCGAGAAAGCTTACAGGCTATCTTGAGTTTCTCCTCGAACGCGCGGGGACAAATCGTTTCACCGTGATCACGCCGCGCGAACCCGATGCGCGCGGTTGCCAGCTCTCGATCCTGGCGCACGAGACTCCGAAAGAGCTGCACAAGAAACTCGAAGCCGCCGGCGTGAAGGCCGATTTCCGCGAACCGAACGTCATTCGCGCCGCACCGACGCCGCTCTACAATACGTTTCACGACGTCTGGCGTTTCGCGGAGATCCTGACGGGACACGAGTGACGAGCGAGACATCGACGGAAGAGCGCTTCGCCGCGCGTCTGCGTGGGTTCGGACCGCTCGGCCTTCTGTCGATCCTGATCATTCTCGCCGGGAATTTTCTCTTTGTTCCGTTCAGCGCCTTTCTTGTCCTGGGGTGGAGGTCGCTGTCTCACACGCCGTGGCGCGATATCGGTTATGTGCGACCGAAGAGTTGGCCGCGCACCTTCGCCATCGGCATCGTTTTCGGCGTCGCCTTGAAGTTTCTAATGAAGGCCATCGTGATGCCGCTGCTGGGCGCGCCCCCGGTCAATCAAGCCTACCATTGGGTGACCGGGAATACGGCTGCTCTGCCGGCGATGCTCTTTCTCATGATCGTTGTCGCCGGGTTCGGCGAAGAAACGCTTTATCGGGGATGGATGTTCGAGCGCCTCGGCAAGCTCTTTGGAACCAGTGGGTGGGCGAAGGTCCCAATCGTCGTGTTGACCTCCGTCGTGTTTGCCCTGCCCCACTATGTCGATCAGGGAATTCCAGGCGTTGAGCAGGCTCTCATCACCGGATCGTTTTTCGGCACGATCTTCGCCCTCACCGGCCGGATTTTTCTGTTAATGGTCGCGCATGCCGCCTTCGATCTCATGGCACTGGCGATGATCTACTGGAACTTCGAAACCGCGGTCGCGCACTTCTTCTTCAAGTAATCGCGACAGCTTCAGCGCTTCTCCGCCAGGAACTCTTTGACGCCGGCGATCAGTTCCTGGATCGGAAACGGTTTGATCAGGTGCTTCAGGCGACGCGCCGTTAGAAATTCGCGGATGTCCGAATCAGCCCCGAACCCGGTGATAAAGATGAACCGATTCTCCAGGTCCGGCCGCAACTTCCTGGCCTGGAGGTAAAACTCATCACCGCGCAGCCGCGGCATCATGACGTCGCAAATCACCAGATCGTATTCATGCACCTTGACCTTGAGGAGGGCCTCCTCGCCGTCGAACGCGACATCCACCAGGTAATTCTCGTCGGCCAAAATCCATTGCAAGGCCGAGGCGAGCTGCTTGTCGTCATCCACAACCAGGACCGCTTTGAGGGCCAGGGGGTTCGCAGCCGCTGCTCGTCCGTTTTTCGTTTCCTGATTCATGTCGCAGGTCAGCTTACGTAGGGGTCACGCTCCGTGACAGGTTTTTCATTTTGTCGTTTCATGCCTCAGTTAGGAATTCCTTTTCCGGCGCGATTGCGTTAAGCAATGAAGACATTTTATGAAATACGTCATCGTAATCGTTCGCGTTTTGCTGGGGCTCCTCTTCGTCGTTTTTGGGTCCAATGCGTTTCTAAAATTCCTGGGTCCGCCACCGCCAATGCAGGGCCAGGCCGGCGCTTTCATTACCGCCCTCATGAGCAGCGGCTACATTTATGTGATCGCGGTCCTGGAAGTTCTCGGCGGACTTTGTTTGCTGCTCGGCGCCCGCTTCGTCCCGCTCGGCCTCACCC
>JALYIN010000444.1 GCA_030775765.1 Verrucomicrobiota bacterium | reverse complement strand
GCGTCACCCGTTCACGAAATACACGAACTTCCAGCTTCCCTTGACCCGCGCGATCCCCACGCGGTAGCCATCATAATTGAGCGTTGGATCGGCGAACTGCGGCGGAGCAACCCAGAATTCGCCCTTCTTCGCGAAGCGCTCGGTCATGATTCCTTCCAGCTCCGGCCAGAGATTGTTTTCATCCCAGAATTTGAAGACGCCCTCGCCCTTGCGATCTTCCGCCGTCGTTTTCCCAAGGACATAGGCGAAATCTTCAGTCATCATGGCTGCGATCGCATTCACGTCATGGGCGGCTACCGCCTTCCTCAATCGGCCCACGAACGCCTGGAAATCCACGTCCGAATTCTCCTCGCGCAACTCCGCTTTGGCGCGGTCTTTCACACCCGGCTTCTTGGTGTTTTTCTTCGACTTGAAGAGATCGCAGCCGCCAAGGGCGAGCGCACCGATGAGCAAAACAAACGCGATTTTTTTCATGTCCGGATTAACTCTTGTCAGGTTTCGTCCTCGGAGTGAAGCGAGAATAGCTGATCGCGACCTATTCTCCATCCTCAGTCCGCCGTTCTCGTTTTCTTCGCCGCCACGGGTGGGCGATGAACACGAAGTAAATCGTGCTCATCAGGTCGATGAACGAGCAAGGCGGGTTCGTCAGGCGAAGCGGCCCGTTCCGCAAAGCCCCGATCACATTTTCCACGGTCAACGCCGCCGGCGGTGGAATGCTCGTGTAGTTCGAGCCGAAGGCGTGGAGCTGATGCGCATCCGAGGTGGCGATGAGCGGCTTGCCGAAGCGCTCCGCGATTTCCACGGCGCGGCGGTTCGGATTAAAAAGGCGGCTCCAGAAATGACACAGCTCGATCGCGTCAAAACAATCAATCCTCTCCACCAGCTTTTCCCCGATCGAACCACCAAGAACGTAGAACGGATGCGGTGCGATCGTGAACAGCGAAGGCCCGCGTCGGGCCCGGAGCACGACCAGATCGTCCAGGGTGCGGAGTGCCTCGATTTCGGCCGACGCCACGTTCAGGAGGATGACGTCCGCGCCTTCCAGCCGCATTTCTGCTGCCGGGATCAGCAGGATTCCCATGCTCGCCGCGTCGGCAAAAACTTCCGCCCGATCGAACACCGCATCATGCAGCGTGATCGCCAGCACCCGGAACCCCCGCGCGCGCGCGCGCGCGAGCAATTCGTGCGCGGAATAATCGAGCGCGTCCTTCGGATCGTCGAGGGTGTGGATGTGGAGATCGATCTTGATCCACTCATCTTCCGCCGGCATTGCCCAATCTGCGGACTGGCTTCGAGGAAGCAACCGGTGCCCTAAATCCTTGCTTTTGTTCCTGATGCTGATCTCTCCGGAAACATCAGGATCATGATCAAGAGCAGGGGCATGAAGGGAACGGCAATGAGGACTTGCGAGGCCTCATCAACCATCTACCATTTATTCCGCTCCACACGCTCGGGTGGTGAAATGGCAGACACGTACGTTTGAGGGGCGTATGCCGTAAGGCATGGGGGTTCAAGTCCCCCCCCGAGCACTTTCTTTCCTTTCTTTCCTCTGCCGCTTCTCTCTTCTTCTTTCGAATTGCCGCAACCTCCTTCATAACGGGGGAATGCCGAAGGCTATCGTGGGCGCGGACCACGTCTCGATCGACGTCACCGTAACGGATGCGGAAATCCTTTGGCATTACCGGACGGCTGCGGTCTGCCAGGGCCCGCAACGCCTTTTCATCGCTCTTGGAACCCACCGTGACATCGGCGCGGCAGTGCTTCCTTTCCAGCAAACATGCCGAAGGGTCAACAGTCTTTCTACCCTTCAAAGCGGACCTGCTTCTCTCAGCAGAAATTTAGAGAGAACCAGATTGTTTCCTTCGTTTTGCGCAGATGGGAGCGCTGGCGGTGGAGTGAACGCGAACCAACCCAAGCTTTCGAGGTAAGAGATCTGAATGGAGAGTTTGTTTATCGCATTCCTCGGGCGCTCATCGGTGAAGCCAACTCGATCGACTTCGTGATGTATGCGAAAGATCCGAACGCGAACGACGGCTGGGGTTGGTTCTGGGGGTGCTCGGACCGCACAGTCGATAGCGGCATCGGCGATAAATACATTCCGCATTATCATGAGCTGCGGTTGGAGGCAGATGATGCTCCACTCCTGCTTCCGCGCGAGCGCTACGGCCCGGGCGGCTCCAGGGCTCGCATCTACCAACTGTTCGTTAGGCTGTTCGGCAACACAAATGAAACTCGGAAGCGTAACGGGACGCTCGCGGAAAATGGCGTGGGCCGATTCGCGGACATCAACGACGCTGCGCTCAGCTCCATTCGTGAAATGGGATTTACTCACGTCTGGCTCACCGGCGTTTTGCAGCAGGCAACAGCCACTGATTATTCAGACATCGGGCAGCCCGCTGACGATACCGATCTGCTCAAGGGTCTGGCTGGCAGTCCCTACGCGATCAAAGATTACTTCGACGTTTGCCCGGATTACGCGGTCAAGCCGGCAGAACGGCTGAAGGAATTCGCGCAGCTCATCAAACGGCTTCACGCCCACGGACTGAAGGCGATCATCGATCTCGTGCCGAATCACGTCGCGCGCAGCTACAGCTCGTGCGTGAAGCCTCACAATTTCGGAACCCGCGGCCCGCCGGTCTGTGCCTCCGCCCAGGAAAATATCCTCGCGGCGAATTGGAGGCTCGACGCCTGGTTTGCCGAAGACCTAGAAATAGTGCTGCGGCGCTTTGTCGCATCAAGCGATGTCGATTTCCCAACGCCAGGTCTTGCAAATCATCCCACAGCTTCCCGGCACCCTCGATGGAGTGGGCGATTATGCCCTCAACCTCGCGAAGGCACTACGGGCTAACGATGGGCGGGAGACTCTGTTTATCGTCGCGCAGAAAACCGCCGTTGCGTCGAACGATGGTTTCCGCGTCATCTCGGGGTTTGGCGAAAGCTCGTTCGAAGCAGCCGTGCAGGAATGCGACGACGTTATTTTGCATTACGTCAATTACGCGTATCAGGAGCGCGGCGTTCCGTTTTCGTTACGCCGGTTCACCCGCCGGCTCCGCCCGCAGTTGCGCGGTCGCTGGCTGACCAACTTTCATGAGCTGTACGCTTCGGGTCCGCCTTGGAGGAGTGCGTTCTGGCTTAGGCCTATCCAGGTAAAATTCGCACGGGATCTAATTGATATTTCCGACACATGTTTCGTGAGCAATCCGATTACCGAACGAGCCATCCGGGAATATGATTCGTCGAAGAAAATCAATTTGGCGCCGGTCCTCTCGAATTTTGGCGAGCCGAAACTGATTGATCTCAGCCCCTCGTCACCGGGGACGTGGGCCATCTGTGGCGGCACGGTGCTGGTCGCCCGTTCCCTGGCATCATTCCAGCAAATCCAGCGTGCAATCCCGGCTTCCTGCAATCCCCGGCAATTGGAGGTTATCGGCGGACGGGACAACCGCGCGACCCGCAATCTAGTGGAGAGCGTGAACCACAGCGCACCGGCTTTGACGTGCCGTTACCATCCGGAAGTGCAGCCTGAACGCGCCTCAGAATTGCTGAGCCAATGCTCCTTCGCCTGGTTGGATTATTTTGGGTCCGGCAAGAAGTGGCCCGGAATGATTCTTAAATCCGGCAGCTTCGCCGCGTGCTGCGCGCACGGAGTCGTGCCGGTGTTTTCTCATCGGGAAGAACCCTTTGCTGTGGAGGGCGCTGCGTTTCCCGGTCCGTATTTCATCGTCCCGGGTGCGGTAAATTTGCCATCGCTCGAAAGCCTGCAAGCGATCCGTCAGGATATCCATGAATGGTATCAAGCTCACGCTTCCTCGGCTCGACTCGCGCGTATCTACGCAGAGGCTTTAGCTTGACGCGTTTTGCTCGCGACGCAGGTTTAACCCGGCGACCATCGCGGCGTCGGCGCAAGCAGGCAAAGTGGCAAGGTGCGTGATATACTTGTCCTATCTCAGGGAGGCCGTTTCTCCGTGGACGTTCGCAAAC
>JALYIN010000443.1 GCA_030775765.1 Verrucomicrobiota bacterium | reverse complement strand
CGATAGCCCAGGTCGGCCAATTGGCCTAACGAGAGCAACGGGCTCTTGCCGAACTCGGTCATGTTCGCCAGGAGCGGCGCCTTTACTTCTTTTGCGAAATCGCGGAACTCCTGCTCGTTCTGGAGCGCCTCGGGAAAGATCGCGTCGGCGCCGGCCGCCAAGTAATTCTGCGCTCGCTCCACGGCCTTGGCGAAACTCTCGACCGCCCGGGCATCCGTGCGCGCGATCAACAGGAAATCCTTGTCCCGTTTTGCAGCAACGGCGGCTGCGATCTTTTCGTTCATGTCGGCGGTCTCGACCAGCGTCTTGCCCGCGAGATGACCGCAGCGTTTCGGAAATTCCTGGTCTTCGATATGGCAGCCGGCCAAGCCCGCGCGTTGAAAAAGCCGGATGGTTCGCGCCGCGTTCTCCGGGCCGCCGAAGCCCGTGTCGGCGTCCACGATGCAGGGAATCTTCACCGCGTGCGCGACATAGCCGGCGAGCTGCGCCACTTCCGTCAGGGTCAACAGCCCGATGTCAGGCATGCCTGCCGTCGCATTGCACAAGCCGGCGCCGCTGATGTAAAGAGCGTCAAAGCCCGCGCGTTCGACGAGCCGTCCCATCCCCGCATTAAATACCCCGGGCATCGCGACACAGCCGTCGCGAATCAGTTCGCGTAGTCGTGCTCCGGGCGAGGTCATAAGCTCTTTGGCATTGCGAGTGCCTTCATGAGATGGGAAACGTTCTGTGCCTCCTCGAACTTCCAACAATATTTCAGCACGCGATCCGCCGCCTGCTTGCCAATCTTCGGCGCCGCCAAATTCAGAAACTTTCCTTCCACCTCGGAATCCTTCAGCCGGTTCTTCGCATTGCCTAACGGGTAATCAACGCGCTTCGTCAGCGTGCGGCCGTCCGCCAGGTTCACGTGCACAATGTTAGCCACCGCTTCGGCATAAAGCGCGGTTAATTCGTCGTTGCGTTCCACTTTCACGCCTTGCAGGAACGAGACGATCCCGGTTTCCGTGAACCGCTCAGGCGCGAACTGCTTGTCGGTCACCTCGCCGTCGATCAACGCCACCGCCGTGATGTACGGCAGGCTGTGGTCCGCGGTCTCGCGTTGTTGCGGATGAAACTTCTCAGGTTCGCTCCCGATGATGTCGACGGAGGCGTCATGGCTCTCGATCACCATCGTCTTTACCTGCGAGAGATCCTCAATCTGATTGCGAATAAAAAGCGCCGCTTCGATCGCGCTTTGGCTGTGATACTCCGCCGGCCAATACTTGATGCTCGTCTTCAGGATCATGGAGGCGGGGCCTTCGCCCGGGATCGCTTCCATGGTTTTGTCGAAGACCTCGCGGACGTTGCCTAACGAAACTCCAAGTTCTTTCTCGAATCCCATCGCGCCTTCGAAAATCGGCGCAGGTCCCGTCATGCCCTCGCGAGCCAGGAGCGCCGCGTAAACCCCAAGCCTGGCCGCGTTCGCGAAGGCGACGCCTTTCCAGTGGGAAAGCTCCCCTACCCGCGCCTGTCTGAACGCCGCGCAATGCACGCCGGCGATGTTGATGGCGTGCCGCGTCCGTTCCGGATCGAGCTTCATCAACTTCGCACAGGCGAGCGCCGTCGAGAACGCACCGTAAGTGGGGTGATCCCAACCGCGTGCGCGAATACTCGCCGCATCGCAGAGCCGGCATTGCACTTCGTAGGCGATCGCCGTCGCCGTGGTCATTTCCTTTCCCGTCGCGCCAACGGCTTCCCCCACGGCGAGCACGGCAGAAAAATTGTCACTCGGATGCGCCGGTTCCTTCGAGAGATAGGTGTCGTTGTAATCGAAATATCGAATACAACAGCCGTTTGCGAAGGCGGCCCAATCCGGCGGCGCCTTGTGCGAAGTACCGAAAACCGTGGCGCCATGCTTCGCCGAGAAATCCGAGACGACATTGCGCGCGATCGTGCACGGCTCCTCGTTCCACGCCCCGAGCGCGCAGCCCAGCGAGTCCACCAGCCGCCGCTTCACCTCGTGCACGACATTGCTGGAAAGATCTTCGAAATTCAGCGAGCAGGCGAAATGCGCGAGTTGATGCGCGAGAGTCGGATTCGTCATAGAAAAGTGAAGCTGCAATGTCGCGACGAATCGACCCGCGGCAACTCACGGTCAGCGCGAACGCACCGGTTTTCATCCGTGCCCCATCGTGCAATCCGTGATTAAGTCTCTCTCCACATGAGCAAAGTTTACCCTGACGCCAAGGCAGCACTGGCCGGCCTGCTTCACGACGATATGACGATCGCCGCGGGCGGGTTCGGGCTGTGCGGCATTCCGGAGAATCTCATCGCGGCTCTGCGCGACAGCGGAGTGAAAGGTCTCACCATCGTCGGCAACAATGCGGGCGTCGACGGTTTCGGCATGGGAGTGCTGCTCACGACCCGGCAGGTGAAGAAGGTCATGGCTTCCTACGTCGGCGAGAACAAGGAGTTCGAACGCCAGGTGCTCAGCGGCGAGCTCGATTTGGAGCTGATTCCGCAGGGCACGCTTGCCGAGCGGTTGCGTGCGGGCGGCGCGGGGATCCCGGGATTTTACACGCGCACCGGCTTCGCCACCAAACTGACCGAGGGCAAGGAAACGAAAATTTTCGACGGCAAGGAGTACGTGCTCGAGCCCGGCATTAAGGCCGAGCTTTCGCTGGTCAAGGCGTGGAAGGGCGACAAATCCGGCAACCTCATCTTTCGAAAGACCTCCCGGAACTTCAATCCGATGATCGCCAGTTGCGGGAAGGTTTGCGTGGCCGAGGTGGAGCAACTCGTCGAGGCCGGCGAGCTCGATCCCGACCAGATTCACACGCCGGGAATATTCGTCGATCGCATCATCCAGGGACCGAGCTACGAAAAGCGGATCGAGTTTCGCACCGTCCAAGGCAGCACCGCGGCGAAAAAGGAAAATCCGATCCGCGATTTGATGGCGAGGCGCGCCGCGAAGGAATTGCGCGACGGTTACTACGTCAACCTCGGCATCGGCATCCCGACGCTGGTGGCGAATTTCATTCCGGAAGGCATGAACGTGACGCTGCAATCCGAGAATGGCCTGCTCGGCATCGGCCCGTTCCCCACCGACGACCAGGTTGACGCCGACCTGATTAACGCCGGCAAGCAAACCATCACGACGATGCCCGGCTCCGCTTTTTTCTCGAGCGCCGACTCCTTCACAATGATTCGCGGCGGACACATCGATCTTGCAATTCTCGGCGCCTTCGAGGTGACGGATAAAGGCGATATCGCGAATTGGATGATCCCCGGAAAGATGGTCAAAGGACCGGGCGGCGCGATGGACCTGGTCGCGGGGGTGAAGCGCGTCGTCGCAGTGATGGAGCACACGTCCAAGGACGGC
>JALYIN010000442.1 GCA_030775765.1 Verrucomicrobiota bacterium | reverse complement strand
GAAGAACACCTTGCCGATGATGAGCGGGATCGGCGCGTTCGGTCCGATCGAGATGGGCGGGATGTTCACCATCCTGAAAGTGCGTGACGGAATCACAAGTTACGAGGATCCCGGCTGGTACCCGCAGCCCGAGGGAAGCGTCGCCACGATTGCGAAAGTTTAAACCAGCGCAAAATCAACTCGTAAACCGAAACTCTCTGATGAATAAATACGCAAAATTCTCCGCCATGATCGCCACCTCCACGTTGGTGATGTTTGGGTTGATGTATCTCAATACCTACCAGGCCAATCACCTCTTCTTCAGCCAGACGCGCACCTACATGGCGCTGATCATGGGAGCGACGATGGCGATCATCATGCTGGCTTTCATGCTCAAAATGTATGACAACCCGCGAGCAAACGCCGGCATCTTCCTCGGCAGCCTCGCCGTCTTCGCCGTGGCCCTCTGGCTCGTGCGCAGTCAGGCCACCGTGGATGACGTCGCCTACATGAGAGCGATGATCCCGCATCATTCGATCGCGATCCTGACCAGCGAGCGCGCTCACATCTCCGATCCGCGGGTTCGCAAATTGGCGGATGGAATCATCGAGGCCCAACGGCGGGAGATCGGCGAAATGAAAATGTTGATCAACGATCTGCAGAACAAACCATGAAGATTTTCTCCTCGCTTCTCGTTTTGTTTCTGACTCAGGCTGCGCGAGCCCATGACACCTGGTTGATTCCCGATCGCTTCGAAGTCGCGCCCAAGACTGCGATCACGCTCGACCTGACGAGCGGCATGGCTTTTCCAAAACTGGAGATCGGACCGAAACGCGAGCGGGTCCAAACCGCTCCGTGCCGTCTGGCCGGACGCACCTTTGAAATGACCGACATTTCCGCCGGCCCGAATTCGCTTCGTTTAAAATCGGACCTTTCCGCAGTCGGCGTTGCGACATTTTGGGTGAAGCTGCCCCCGAAATCGATCGACCTGAAGCCGGCGGAAGTTGAGGAATACCTCAATGAAATTAACGCACCGGCCAGCCTCAGAAAACAATGGGCGGAGATGGAGCCGAAGCGGTGGCGCGAACTTTACAGCAAGCATCCGAAGACATTTGTGCGCGTGGGCGATCCCAAAGCGGATCGGTCCTGGGCGGAGCCGGTGGGAATGGCCCTCGAAATCGTGCCAGAAAGAGATCCGACGACGTTGCGCGAAGGCGACGAGCTTGCCGTGCGCGTGCTTAAGAATGGCGCCCCATACGCCGATTTTTCGCTCAACGCGGTCGCGGCGGGTGAGACGAAAGGCGAAACCCGGAAGACCGATTCCGCTGGCCACGTTGTCTTTCGGTTGAAAAAATCGGGACCATGGCTCTTGCGCGGGACTGACCTGCGCCAGTCCACAAAGAGCGATGCGGATTGGGAGAGCGATTTCACAACGCTTACGCTTGAAGCGAAACCGAAACCGTCCGCCGAATGACTCCGGCGGACGGCTGTGAGGCTAATTGATTACCGAAGGATGCGACAGCTTAATTCCACCGATAATACCTATTCGCGGGGACGTGTAGTTGCTGCTCGATGTCGTGAAGTTCGCCATGCATATGTTCAATCTGGGCGCGGAGACGCCGGCGATCGTAGTATTGAACTCCGCGACGGAAGTCACTGTTGAGCTGCCACGCCTCTGCCCGGATATGTTCATAGTGGGCCATGATGCGCCCATTGGCGCCGTAGGAACGCATCTCCGCACGGACATGGTCCAGCATTCGATTGAGATGATCGACCTGGCGCCTGAGTCGAGGGATGGCATCCCAATCCTTACGTTCGTAGACCCGGCGGTCATCACCGTTTTCGTAAATCGTTTCCTCAGTTCGCGGATCAACGCGCGGTTGGTCGGTCTCTTCAGGGTCATGGGCCGAGGCGGTGAAGGCAAGCCCGAGAGCGCCCATGATCGTAGTGGCTGTGATGGCAATGATTTTTTTCATAACATTTTTCTCATGGGGATTCGACGGAAGGAGTCCTTCCGGAATTCAATGGAATTATTGAGGCACAGCGTCGTGAAATCGGAGAGATGAAGGCGCTAATTGGCGATCTGGAGTCGAACGGGAAATGAACTGGCTTATCGCAGGAAAAGCGCCGGGAAAATAGCCGCACTATTCGTAGGCAGGCCGGAAAGCTCCGCAGTTGCGATCACATTTCATGAAACATATGCCCGTGTTGCTTGCCGCTGACCCTCTCTTGCCGATCCGTATCCTCGCTCTGATCGCCCTGGCTGCGGTCATCAGTGCGTTCGTTTACGTCCTTCGCCACCTGCGCAGGATCGAGGGCATGATCCGCACAGATCATCTTGTCCCGGCAGAACGCGGACCGCGCAACAACGTGGTTCTGATCATCTGTGCGATTCCCATCGTCGTGTCGCTTTTGTTGTTGTTTCTGATTTTCAAGGCCTAACCGGCCTCCCTCGAGGACGCTATTATTTCCACTATGACCCGAAACTATCGCTGGCTGCGCCTCAGCCTGTTCGCGGTCGCATTGCTCGTACCGGCGTGCGTCTTTGCGCAAGGACCGGGCGATCTGCACCAAAGCGCGATGCACGAAGGATGGCTCGAGCCCCTGTTGAAATCGATCAGTTTCTATCTGGCGAGTGGGGTCGAAGGTTTCGCCGCCATCATCATTGGCTGCGCGGCGATCGAGGCCACGGGGCGTGCGCTTGTGCTTTTCTTCCGCCCGTCCGCGCCGCCTGAAACCAAGGAAGAGGTTCGTCTGCGGCTCGGCCGCTGGCTTGCGCTTGCCCTGGAATTCGAGTTGGCCGCGGACATTCTTCGGACGGCGATTGCGCCGACTTGGAACGAGATCGGTCAGCTCGCCGCCATTGTGGTGCTGCGAACGGCCTTGAATTATTTTCTCCAGCAGGAGATCGACAAGGCCGAAACGAAGAAAGCGCGCCGTGTGGGCTGAGATCCAGGATGCGCGCTTTTGGGCGGCATTGATCGAGGCCGCGGCAGGACTCGTGATTGCCGGCTACTGCACTGCGGCTTTTTGGTTACTGATCCGCCACCGCGGTCGGCGAAGGGCGCAATTCCTTGTTGCGGAAGGCGCGTTGATCGCTCTGAGCCTCATCGTCTGCGCGACGCTCTTGAAGACCTTGCTCTTATCGTCCTGGCAGCAGATCGGGATATTCGCAGCGGTATTCGGACTGAGGACTCTCCTGAAGAGAATCTTCGCAGCCGAACAGACTCGATCCGGGTTACCCCGCCGCGGTCACCCTGCTCCCTAACAAAAATAGTATGAAACCAACTGAAGATGCCAACACGGAGAAGGCCGCATCCTGTTGCGGAGATCACGATCATCCTGAGGAAGAGCAAACGTCGGCCGTTCGCACAACCCAGAGTCCTTCAAAAAAATACTTTTGCCCGATGTGCGCAGGTGTGGAGAGCGATCAGCCGCGGAGTTGTCCGAAGTGCGGCATGGCATTGGAACGCAATTTTTTTTATGTTTAGGCTTCGACGTAGATCTACACCTGTCCGATGCATCCCGAGATCGAGCGGGATAAACCCGGTAGTTGCCCAATCTGCGGAATGGCGCTCGAGCCAAAGATCATTTCCGCGGCAAGCCCGGAAGACGATTCGGAATTAACCGACATGACGCGCCGGCTTTGGGTCGGCGCAGGGCTCACCTTGCCGGTTTTTCTTCTGGCGATGTCGCATCTGATCCCGAACGCGCCGCCCTGGATGTCCGGCGACGTGTCCCGCTGGATTCAGTTCGCGCTCACCACGCCCGTGGTTCTTTGGGCGGGCTGGCCATTCTTCGTCCGCGGGTGGCGCTCGATCCTGAGCCGGAATCTCAACATGTTTACCTTGATCGCCATCGGAGTTGGTGTGGCCTGGCTCTATAGTTGTGTCGCGCTTGTCTTCCCGGGTTTGTTTCCGCCGGCGATGGCGCATCACGAGAAGCCCGGCCTTTATTTTGAGGCGGCAGCGATGATTACCGTTCTAGTTCTGATCGGCCAGGTCCTCGAGTTGCGTGCGCGGCGGGGGACCGGAAAGGCCATCCGCAGCCTGCTCGATCTCACGCCGCCAACGGCGCGTCTCGTCCGCGATGGAGACGAACGTGATGTTCCGCTGGCTGAAGTGAAAACCGGCGACCACCTCCGCGTTCGTCCCGGCGAAAAAATTCCGGTCGATGGGATTCTGCTCGATGGCCACACCACGGTGAACGAATCGATGATTACGGGCGAAGCGTTGCCGGCCGAAAAGCGCGTGAGCGACAAGGTCATCGGCGGAACTTTGAACAACACCGGCAGCTTCGTGATGGAAGCCGAGCGCGTCGGCGACGAGACCGTTCTCGCGCAGATTGTGCGGATGGTTTCCGAGGCCCAACGCAGCCGCGCGCCGATCCAGCGGTTGGCGGACAAGGTGTCCGGCTATTTCGTGCCGGCAGTCCTATTGGTCGCATTCGTCACATTCGTCATATGGCTTTGGATCGGGCCCGAGCCACGGCTCGCCCACGCCATCGTGAACGCAGTCGCCGTCCTGATCATCGCCTGCCCGTGTGCGCTTGGTTTGGCGACCCCGATGTCGATCATGGTGGGCGTGGGCCGCGGGGCGCATGCGGGAGTCCTGGTAAAAAACGCGGGAGCACTCGAGTTGATGGAGAAGGTTAGGACGCTCGTGGTCGATAAGACCGGGACGCTGACGGAAGGAAAACCGCGCGTGACCAGGATCATCGCGGCCGGCGGCGTCACGGAAAATGATTTGCTCGCAGCCGCCGGCTCGGCGGAGCAGCAGAGCGAACATCCGCTCGCTTCGGCGATCGTGACGGCGGCGCGCGAGCGAAATGTCTCTCTCAAAAACGTCGAGGAGTTCTCCTCGACTACCGGCGGAGGAGTCATCGCGAAAAAAGACGGCGGCCAAATTGTTGTCGGCCAGCCCGCGTTCCTCCGGGCAAGCGGCATCTCCGGCTTGGAAGATTTGGAAGCACAGGCGCGCGATCTTCAGGCGGAAGGCCAGACCGTTATCTTCGTAGCGATCAACAGGAGCGCTGCCGGCATCGTCGCCATTTCCGATCCGATCAAGCAATCAACTCCCGGCGCGATCCAGGAACTCAAGCGGCTCGGTTTGAAAGTGATCATGCTAACCGGCGACAACGAACGCACCGCGCAGGCCGTCGCGAAAAAACTTGGATTGGACCAAGTGGAGGCGGGGGTCGCGCCGAAGGACAAGCATGAACGCGTCGAGACATTGCACCGTGATGGCTCGATCGTAGCGATGGCGGGCGACGGAATTAACGATGCGCCCGCGCTCGCCGCCGCCGATGTCGGCATCGCCATGGGCACCGGGACCGACGTGGCGATGGAAAGCGCCGGCATCACCCTGGTGAAAGGCGATCTCAACGGCATCGTCCAGGCGATCCATTTGAGTCGCGCCGTCATGCGTAACATCCGGCAAAACCTTTTCTTCGCCTTTGTTTATAACGCGCTTGGGATACCAATCGCGGCCGGGATGTTCTATCCGTTCTTCGGTTTGCTCCTGAGCCCCATCATCGCCGGCGCGGCGATGAGCCTGAGTTCCGTTTCGGTGATCGCGAACGCCTTGCGCTTGCAACGCGCGCGTCTTTAGGTGGAGCGAGCGCTCCGTCGCTCGATGTCTCCAGTCGCGGCGCGCCGCACTTCCCTGACATCGCGCGGCGGAGCGCGCGATCCACCATGCTCATCTTCCTCATCTGCTCGTTTTCCCTCCTCGCGGGCTTCATTGATTCCGTTGTCGGTGGCGGCGGGTTGATCCAGTTGCCCGCGATGCTGATTCTTTTCCCGAATCTCCCCATCGCGACCATTCTCGGCACGAACAAATTCGCCTCCTGCGCCGGGACGACGATCGCCGTCAGCCGTTACGCGCGGCACGTCACTTTCGATTGGCCGACGATCCTGCCCGCCGCGATCACCGCCTTCATTTTTTCCTTCCTCGGCTCGCGCATCGTCTCGCTTCTCAACCCAGCTTCCCTTCGCCCCATCGTCCTCATCCTGCTGGTCCTGGTCGCGATCTACGTCTTCTTCGTCAAAGACCTCGGGATCATTCATCGTCCGAAGCACCCGCCGAAGAAAGCGCAACTCCTCGGCATCCTGATGGGCGCCGCGCTGGGCTTTTACGACGGGTTCTTCGGGCCGGGCACCGGCAGTTTCCTCATCTTTCTGTTCGTCGGCGTCTTTGGTTTCGATTTTCTGGCCGCGTCGGCTTCGGCGAAAGTCATCAACCTCGCCACTAATCTCGCGTCCGTCCTCTACTTCGGCTGGACCGGCCACATCATTTACGCCTACGCGATCCCGATGGCGCTCTGCAGTATTCTCGGCGCGGCCATCGGCGCGCGCCTGGCCATTGCAAAAGGGAGCCGCTTTGTCCGGATTTTCTTTCTCGTCATCGTTTGCGCCCTCATCGCAAAACTCGCGCAATCGATCTTCGCGCCGTAATATCGAACCGTGATTCGACGCGCTTTGATTTTGCTCGCGACGATGACAGCGCTTCCAGCGGTCGCGGGCGAAGTTGTCTTCGAAAGCAAGGCGGCGCGGACCCATTTGATCGAGCTCTACACCTCGGAAGGATGTAGCAGTTGCCTGCCGGCCGAGGAATGGATGAGCGGCCTGAAGAATCAACCGCGGCTCTGGCAGGATATCGTGCCCCTTGCCTTTCACGTGGACTACTGGGACCACCTCGGCTGGAAAGATTCATTCGCTTCGAAAATCTGGACCGAACGGCAGGCGGATTATTCGGTGCGCTGGAAAGGCGAGAGTGTTTACACACCGGCGTTCGCGCTGGACGGAAAGGAATGGCATTACGGCAAGCTCCCCGCGCCCGCGACGGAAGCGCAAGGGGTGTTGAAGATCATCGTCAACGGCGACAAGGTGACCGCGACCTTCAAAGCGTCCAACGGGGAAGGCCGTTACGACATCCACGTCGCGCGCCTGGGGTTTGCGCTCGGGATGGACATAACGGCCGGAGAAAACAGCGGACGGAAATTAATGCACGATTTCGTCGTCCTTGGCCTAACGAATGAAACGATGAAGGCCGGGGCGAAGGAACTGCAACTACCGGCGCCGTCCAAAACATCGACTGGAGAGGCGCGAACTGCGATTGCAGCCTGGGTGACGCAAGTTGGACAAATCGAGCCGATCCAGGCTGTGGGCGGTTGGCTGCCGTGAGGAAAAAACAATGAGCGATAAAATTGAAAAGACGGAAGAGGAATGGAAGAAGACGCTGACCCCCGAGCAATACCACGTCCTGCGCGAGAAGGGGACGGAGCGCGCCTTCACCGGCGAATACGCGGACAACCATGATCCCGGTACGTACAAATGCGCCGCCTGCGGCAATCCGCTCTTCAGCTCCGACACGAAATACGAATCGGGCAGCGGCTGGCCGAGCTTTTACCAGCCGCTCGCCAAGGATGCGGTTGAGACTGAGGAAGACGGGAAGTTTGGAATGAGCCGCACTGAAGTTCTTTGCGCAAAATGCGGCGGCCATCTCGGCCACGTTTTCCCCGACGGCCCAGAGCCGACCGGGGAGCGCTATTGCATGAATTCCGCCGCGCTGAAGCTGGAGAAGAAGGAATAGCCTGTCATCCCGAGGCTGGCGAAGCGCGCCGAGGGATCTCTCAGTTGCAATTTTCGCTACCGCGAAGTGCCGTGCCCCCGATGACGTATTCGCTTCTCGGCACGCGGAAGCGGTTGAGCGCTTGAGAGGT
>JALYIN010000441.1 GCA_030775765.1 Verrucomicrobiota bacterium | reverse complement strand
TCCGACAACACACTGACAAAGCGCTGCGGATCATGGGCTACGGCTACGATACTGGCCCCGGCGGCGACCACTGCGCCAACGGTTTCCGCTCGACCGCGCCCTGCTCAACGAGGAGGGCGCGTTCGACGCAGATGTAGTGGAAGCCCAACTCGCCCACGACACGGATGAAAAAAGCGCTGGCGGCGCGACGAGGTGGTGCGGCGCCAGCTTGGCAAGGGCGACAAGACAAGGTCCGCGGCATCTATAGCCGTACGGCCTATTGGGCGGAACGCGTGCGTTTAATGCAGCATTGGCCTGATCGCCTCGACAGCCTGCGCGACGGTGCGCCCGCCGTCTCGCTGCGCAGACCGGCAGCCTAGCTTGCTCTCGTTTCGAACCTCGGCAGCGAAGCGTGATATTCGTCCACGCTGTCGAGGTCGATCATGGTCTTGCCTCCCATCTTGTAGGCCCTGATCCTCTCATGAGCGATCAGCTCATAAGCCTTAGTCTTTCCGAATTTGCCATAGCGGCAACCGTCCTTGAACTCGACGAGCCGGCGCCGCTTGTTGTTATCATTGTCAACCATGGTTCCTGCATGTGCTTCGATGATCTCCGCCACCATCAGATCAAGCCCCGCTGAGCGAGCAGGGCGTTTCCATGGCGCGACCTTGGTGTCGGCGCGGGCTTACCAGGAAGGCGCTGCTTTTGTGGTAGCTGACGAGGTTGCTGCTGACTTGTTTCGACGCCATCTGCGCGTTGCCCAAACGCCCGGGATGCGTTGATCTTTATTGCCTACGGTGCCGAACAAAAGGCTCTATGATGCCGCCGCTAACTCCTGCGCGCTGTAGAGTACAAATCGGACAGACCGGACTGAATTATTGACTGAACCTAAGCGCCGGGATCAGTATGAAAAAAGCCCTGACTTAGATGCCGCTCGCCGAACACAACAACATGATCAAGGCACTCCCGTCGGATCGAACCGATGAGTCGCTCAGCAAGTCCGGTTGCCATGGAGAGCGTGGCGACGTAGGTCGATCGCGAATGCCCATTGATCGAAGTTGTCGGATGAAGACTTCGCCATAAACACCATCGTGATCCCGGATAAGATAGTGGGGAGCCTGTTCCCAGCCACATGCTTCCGTGAGCTGATTTGCCATGCATTCTGCGGTCGGATGCGATGTGACGCCGAACCAAAGAATTTGCCGCCGGCAATGCCCCATGATCAGCAAGCCGTAGAGCAAACGAAACGAGATCGTCAGGACGACGAACAGATCCATTGCCGCGATGCCGTCGGCGTGATTATTAAGAAATGTTTTCCAACCTTGGGACGGCGGACCTCCACGCTTGGCCTTATACTTGGCCACGCTGGTCTGCCCTACATCGATGCCGAGCTTGAGAAGCTCGCCGTGGATCCGCGGCGCTCCCCACGGACGATTGGTAATGCTCATCTCGCGGATCGGCCGGCGTATTTCAACTGGAACAGTCGGCCGACCACCACGCCGTCTCGACTTCCAACGTCAGTACGATCTAAACTTGGCGCGGTGCCATCGGACAATGGTGTCCGGCTTGACGATCGCCAACGCATCGCAAATTTTAGGGAACAACCAATAGAGATTAACGAATATCAATCGGTCGATGGCGCAGAACGAGTGGTTCTTTGAAGTCCGCCGCAGAACGTTTATTTGCTGCGCAATGTCCATATCTCTGCCTCAAGCGCTGCCCGCGACCGGATCAGATCGACAACCATCCAACCCATGAGCCTGCAAGGATTCCTCAATGCACACGATCATCGTCCGATTACCGATCGATTGCCGAGTAGGATAAGGTTTTCGACAGGGACAACGCTTCGACCGTGGTTTGCGATTGCTATTCCAGGCTGAGTGCGTCGCCGCTGAGCAAAAGTGTTCTCCATGAGGGACGGCTGTCACTTGCTTTGAAGGCGACCTGAATTGTCACCCCGCAATGAGGGAAGCTACTACTACCCGATCTTCGAGATTTACTAGAATCCAGTTCGAGATTCTGTCATGTTATATTGCTCGGCCAGCCCGGCTCGACGTAATGCTTTGAAGCCCTCATGCCGCCCGATGGCGAGGCGCAACTACGATAACTAGTCGTCCGTGAAGAACGCTGTTTTCACGCCGGCGCGGGTTGGGGGTTGCCATGAGGGCAACGAGAATTTGGCACACCAAAAGCCTAAGCCAGTGGATCAGGCGGCGGAAGTTGTAGCCGACGGCGGCGAGGATGGCGTTGGCAGCGTCGCCCCGGCGGTACCAGAGATAGTTTCTCGCCATGCGATGCTCGGCCTTTAGATGGCCGATCACTGGTTCGACGGC
>JALYIN010000440.1 GCA_030775765.1 Verrucomicrobiota bacterium | reverse complement strand
ATCTAGTTGTTAGGCTGCGCTGAGCCCGCAAAAAATACTCTTGCATGTGGTTGTGAATAACTGTTAATAACCAGCGCGATTGCGTAACCGGCCTCAATTCTTCTTCGCCTGCGCCGCCGTTTGCGCGCTCTTCCTGAGCGCGTGCGAGACCACCTCGACCCACACGCACACGACCGCGCTTCCGAAATACGAGCCGCCCCTGGCGAAGCGCGATTTTCAAAATGTCCGCACCACGGCTTATACCCACACGGAGTCGGACCATTTGCCGTACGGAAATCACAACGCGCTTGGTGGGAAATTGCAGGCAGCAACCGGCGCGATTCGGCGCGCTGAGTACACGCCGCGGGCTGTTGCGGTGAGTGGCGATGATCCGGCTGATTACCGGCGCGCTTCCTACTCCGGCGCAGCGCTGGAAAAGTTTTCACTAAAGGAAACGAAAACGACCAAGGTGGTGAAAACGAAGCACGGGACGAAAAAGGTAGTCGTGACCAGGAAGCCGCAAATCGGGAGTGCGGCGGCGGATTGGTCCCGCTGGCCCGCGGGCACCGTCTTTCGTCTGATTTCGAGCGGGCAGGTTTTTCGCGTCGACGATTATGGCTGGGCCCTGGCTGGCCGGAACACGATTGATCTCTACATGCCGTCGCGCGGCGCGATGAATTCCTGGGGCGCGCGGGAGGAGAACATTCAGATTTTGCGGTGGGGCGATCCGAACGAGAGCTTGCGCCTCTTGCAAGCCCATACGGGCTACCGTCATATCCGCCGGATGGTCCTGGAGCTTCAGGGCCAGGACGCGGCGGCGGCGGCATTGGATTAGCACCGCGAACTCGCGCCAGGCGTTCCCGCTCCCGGAGGGTTTATGTCTACCAGTGCGCATCTTTCGGCTATTCTGTCGGAGTGGTTTCCGATAGGAAGAGACCGAACGAATTGATAGCACAGCATGACTCGTGGCGTGAACGGCTCAAGATCTTACGGCGTGCCCCGCGCTCGGCCCTGCCTCGGCTCATTCGCGCATCATTCGCGTCTCTGCCGCCCGCTGTCGAGCCAGTCGTCTGCGAAATCGCCACATCCGACCGATATGACAATGGCCTGACCGAGTTAGCCGGCTACCTATCGCGGCCGACGCCGGTGCTCGGGGCTGAGCGTAGTAGCCTGCAACATTTGCTCGCCTACCAGCGCAACTGCTCTGGAGCGATAGGAATGAGCGACTTATTGTTTCTTCATGCTTTCGCTAACGTTCTCGCACCGGACCGGGTGGTAGAGATCGGCACACTGAGCGGCTTTTCTGCGGCCGTGATTGCGGACGCCGTTGTCCAACACCAGCGTCCAGAATCTGAGTCGGTGGTCGTGGACACGATCGATCTGAACCAACGCTGCCTTACCGATCAAACGAAACCTGTTGGTTTCATAATTCCGCAGCTTGTCCCTCGCCTGTCGAGCCGCATCCGCGTTCATCCCGGCAAAGACGCTCGCCATGTCGAACAGATTGCCCGTGCCAGAGAGCTCCAGCTTGTCTTCATCGATGCAGACCATCAGCATCCGCGACCTACGCTGGACTTGATTCGCGTTTCGCGATTCGTTAGGCCGGGTGGGTGGGTCATTGTTCACGACATTGAGCTGGGCTCCTTGGGTGAGAGAATGTGCGCTGCCGGAGTTACCTCGCAGCATGGCTCTCCATCTGGAGCGCAGTGGCTTTTCGAGGCGTGGCCGTTCGAAAAGATCAGCGGCGGCAATATCGGAGCACTGCGGCTCCCAACTAATTTGCGGGATCTTATTCCATTCGCGTTAGCGATGCTCCGGATCCCATCGGAACTAGAGCCCCTACCCGCCCGGCGCACGCACGCGACCTTTCTCGATGCGGTGATAGATCTGAGATGAGCTTGCCCTGACGGCGTTTTCCAATCAGGCCGCCCAGTTGAGGACGATCTTGCCGGAATTTCCGGACTTCATTAGCTCAAAGCCCTCGCGGAACTCCGTATAGGAAAAGCGGTGAGTGATGACGGGGGAAATATCGAGCCCGCTCTGGATGAGGGCGGTCATCTTGTACCAGGTCTCGAACATCTCGCGGCCGTAGATTCCTTTGATCGTCAAACCGTGGAACACGACCAGGTTCCAATCGATCGCGGCGCTGCCCGGCATGATGCCGAGCATGGCAATGCGGCCGCCGTTCACCATCACATCGAGCATGTCGGTAAACGCTTTCGGGTTGCCGGACATTTCCAGGCCGACGTCGAATCCCTCCCGCATGTCGAGTTCCTTCAGGGCGTCGTGCAGGTCGCGCTCGCGCACATCGATGGCGAGCGTCGCACCCATTTTGCGCGCGAGGTCGAGCCGGTAAGGATTCACGTCCGTGATGACGACTTTGCGCGCGCCCGCCATTTTCGCGATCGGCACGGCCATGCAACCGATTGGGCCGGCGCCGGTGATGAGGACATCTTCGCCGACGAGATCGAAAGTGAGTGCGGTGTGCACGGCGTTGCCGAGCGGATCGAAGACCGCCGCGACGTTATCGGGAATCGAGGGATC
>JALYIN010000439.1 GCA_030775765.1 Verrucomicrobiota bacterium | reverse complement strand
CCTTCGGCCGGATTTTGATCGACGTGCAACGCGAGCCGGGCGTAGTTCGCGGCGAGGGCCGGTTCGTTAGGCGAATTCTCATACAGGCGCTGGGCCACGCGATACAAACTCGGCAGATCGTTACTCGCCCGGTAAATCCGAAAAAGCGCATCGAGCGCTTCTCGTCGCATGGGCGCGTCCTTCGAGACTCGCAACCAGAGCTGCTCGGCTTCTGCGGGCAAATTCCATTTCGAGGCGAGACGCGCGAGATTGATTTCGCGATCGGCGTGATCCCCCGCGGCCCGCTCCGCCGAATGCCAGAGCGAGGAGAATTCCGCATCCGACGAAGTCTGGCGCGCCTGCCTGGAGCTGTAGGCCTGGTAAGCGAGCCGCAGGTACTCGGAATCGCCCCAGGCGCCGCTGCGGGTCCAACGTTTCAAGCGCGACCAATTCTTCGCTTCTGCATAAGCGTCCGCAATTGCGATCGCGGGCGGTGGATTGGTCGTCGTTTCCGCCGGCAACTTGTCCATCCACTTCAAGACCTCGGCGCCAAGCCCATTCTTGTTCAGCCAATCCATAAGGAGGGCGAGATCGAGCGAATTGCGGGCCGCGACGGGCTTCACCTTTTCAAGCAGCGCGGCGAATTTTTTCTCGTCGAGCTTCCGGTAAAATTCCAGGCAGAGGAGGTAATCGGTAAACGTGACCTGCTGGCTCATCTGCAAATCCTGGGCAAGCGAGTCCGCGCTCTGGAGATCGCTGCGCTGGATGGCGTCGCCGAGAAGGGCGCGGAGCGAGCCGGCGCGATACGCGGGATTACCTTTCAAACGCTCGAGGACTTTGCGCGCCTCCTCGCTTTTCTCGGGCGCGGCGGAACGGATGCGCAGGACGGCGAGATTGAATTGGTAAAGGTCGTTGGCCGGCTCCTGGGTGACGGCCACGGCGAAATGCATCTCGACATCGGCATCGTTGCCCAAGGCGCGGGCGAGCCAGCCGGCAACGACGTGATACGCGGCGCGATCGCGTTGGCCGGACGGCACCGCTTCCAGCGCTTTTCGAGCGGTATCGAGCTGGCCGAAACGGAGCGCGGCGGAAGCCAGATTGAGCTGGCTATCGAGATCGCTCGGCTCGAGTCGCGCGATCTGGGCGCGCCAGGCGACGGTCTCCGGCCGATTTTGTTTTTCACTCGCCTCGGCCAGGATATGGAAGGCAGGGAGGGAATCGTGATGAAGCTGAAGAACTGCCCGCGCGGCGCGCGTGGCGCCATCGAAATCTTCCCGGGCCATCAGGGCCGTGGCGCTCTTGAGAAGGCTCGATTCGCGCCAGCCGCGGTACGCTTTCGGCCCGGTGGTCAACAGCATCCAGCCAAAGCCGAAACCCAGGAGAAGCGACGCGGCGCAGATGGCCAGACGGACCCCCGCGAACTTAAAAGGTCCGCTCCGGGCTCGCTTTACGCGGCGCCGTCGCCGCAGGCGTCGAACATGCTCTGCCATTGCGCATTCCTATCCTTGCAAGCGACGGCGAATGCAACTGCCTCGCTCAGCGACGCATTCTTCTCCTGATCGGGAGCGCGCTCCTGATCCTTCGGCGGAGTCAAGAAACAATCATGCGCAGGATCATGATCAGGTGCAGGAGAGAAAACCTACGTCGCCTGTTCGGTGCGAACCACCGGGACTTCTTCCACCGCCTCCGCCACTTTTTCCCGCAGGCGCCGGCCCCAGACATAACGCGCGAGAAGCACCTTGATGGTTGCCGTTAACGGCACGGCCAGAATCGGCCCGAGTAACCCACCGATGAGCAAGCCCCAGACGAAAATAGAAACGATCACCGTCATCGGATGCAAGCCGACGGAATTCCCCACAATGCGCGGGGCGATGAAGATCGCCTCCAGGTTTTGCACCACGACGAATACGGCGGTGACGATGAGCGGATGCTGCCAATCGCCCCACTGCGCGGCGGCGATGAGTACGGCGGGAATCCAGCAGAGGATGATTCCGATGTACGGGATCATGGTGAGGATCACTACGAGCAATCCAATGAGCGGCGCGAAGTTAAGTCCGGCGAGGTAAAGCGAAGTGCCGATGAGAGTGCCATCGATCAGACAGACGAGAAGCTGGCCGCGGAAATACGCGATGACGTAGCTATTAATTTGCGAGAGCACAGCGGCGACCTCGGTCTTCAACGGAGAATTTCGCAGCGGTAAATACTCACGCCACCGACGCTCGATCGCCGGGCTTTCTTTCAACAGAAAGAACAAATAGATCGGCACCATGACCAGGCTGAGCAGGAAACCGGTGACGCCGAGGAAGCCGCCGATACTTTGCTTGAGCAGCGTCCAGATTTTTTCGGCGATGTAAGGCAATTGGCGCTCGAGGTTCGGCAATTGCCGCTGAACCCAGGCCTGGATCCGCTGGCGATCCGCCGTTGAGATTTTTTCCGGCGCCGGATTGATTTCCTCGCGCGGCGCGGGCGACGGGGAATCCGTGGGGACGTTTTCCGCGGGCGTGGCCGCATCTACGGACGACGCCGGGGTCGGCGTCGCTTTCCGCGAAGGCGGCGGGGAGGCGAACAGCCAGTTCAGGAGGCTCGTGGTGGGCGATGAAACTTTATCGCGCCTGGTGCTGGTGGTCCCACCGAAGGCGTGATCGTACTTGAAGATCAAGTCGACGATCGTGTCGCGCGCTTTCAGGGTGTATTGCGGCAGTTCGCGGCCGACGTTGGTGGCCTGCATGGAAACTACCGGCGCCAGCCAGGCGACCAGCGCAGTGATGGAAAGGAACGCGATCGCGAACAGGGCGAAGACGGCCTTCGTGCGCCCGAGACCGCGATCGCACATCTTGGTCACCACCGGATCAAGCAGGTAGGCGAGGATAACTGCGATCGCTACCGGGATGAGAATTGGTTGAATGAAACCGACCACGTTCGCCACGATCCAGATGACCGATCCCACGGTCGTGATCAGCACGACAATGAATAACGCCGTGAGCGCCGCCCACATCGTCTTGCGTTGCCAGGGTGTGGGATACTTCGTCATTGGCGGCGATTCGCTGGTAGTTTCCTAATCGATCCGATTGATTTTTCCGGGCGGTCCTTTGCTGATCGTCGTCTTGGTTTTCTCGATTTTCTCGGCCAGTGATTTGTTTTCCGGGCTCAGCGCGACCGCCTTCTGCCAGAAATCGAGCGCCTGCGGGACGCGATTGAGTTTCGCGTACGCATCGCCGATGTGCTCGAAGACGATCGGGTCCGGCCGGGTGAGGTTTTGCGCGGCCCGGAGCAACTCATTGAGCGCGTCCTCGAACTTTTCCTTGCGATAATGGATCCAGCCGAGGGTATCGAGGTAGGCACCATTGTTCGGATCGAACTGGAGGGCGCGGCCGACCATGTCCTCGGCCTCGTCGAGGTGGAGGTTGTGCTCGGCCCACATGAACGCCACGTAGTTGTAAGCCTCGGCGGCATTCGCCGGATCGAGGGAGATCGATTTGCGGAACAGGTCCGCGGCTTTGTCGTAGAACCCGGCCTGGTCCGCCGCTGCTCCGTAATCGAAATAAAAGCGGGCATTGAGAACTTCGTCATTGGCCGTCTGGGCTTCATTCAACGCTTCTTCGAAAGTGATAACGGCCTGCTGCGGATGTTTCGCTTCGCGCTGCGCGATGGCGAGAAAATAGGTGAACTCGGGGACGCCTGGAAAACGTTGCCGCGCCTCGATAAGGACTTTTGCCGCGCGTTCGCTGTCCTTGAGCGGCACGATCAGCAATTCGGCGAGGCGCAGATAGGTGTTCGCGCGGGTCGGATTGATGAGGAGGCTTTGCTCGTAATTGGCGGCGGCTTTCGCGAAGAGCGGCTTCGCCTGGTCGGGTTGGTTGGCCCGTTCGAGGGCGCGCGCTCCTTCGTCGAACAATTGCGCCAGCAATTCGTAAGGCTGGTACTTCGCCGGCTGCTTTTTGATTATCTCCCCCAGCATCTGAATGGCCTTTTCGCGCTGGTTGGTGAGGACAAAGCCCGTGGCGAGTTTCTCACGCGCATTTACATCGTCGGGCTGAAGCTCGAGGACTTTGAGATAAAGCGGGATGGCTTCCTGGATTTGTTGGGACGCCGCGAAATAATCGGCGACTTCCTTGAGCGACGTCGAATCGTCCCCGGCGCGGGCAACGGCTTTTTCAAAGAAGGCGTTGACCCGCTTGATCTCTTCAGGCTTGGGTTCGTTCTCCGATTTGAAAATGATCGTGGCGTAAAGTTTGCCTAATCGAATCCAGAAGGAGGCGTCCGCACTTTCGACATTAGCCGCGCGGTCCAGCGCCATGAGAGCTTTCTGT
>JALYIN010000438.1 GCA_030775765.1 Verrucomicrobiota bacterium | reverse complement strand
CGCTTGAAAGCTTCAGCGACGGTGATGCACTCTCCAGTCGGAAATAGTCGCTCTCGCGTTCGTTTCTCTCGCGCCCGGGGCCAATACGCAACTTCATCGTTATGCCGGCGGGACGGCTCTTCGATTTCGTCCTGGGCCGCAGATATTAGATTGCGTGCGATACGCACCGCCTCTGCTGGTTTTCGTTTCGCTAACTCCGGATCGATGGCGGCAGCGACCTTGGCCAACTCTAACGCGTTCGGTTTGTAGCGGTCCGGTGTTGGCCTTTCAGGAAAAGGGCAGTCACGTTCAGAGGAATCGGCACTCACACGGCGCGGCTCCGCATCTGCACAACATTCGAAGCGGCACCGGGTAGGATAGCGAACCAGCTCAGCGCCTGCGTCGGTGTCGCCAACTCGCGGTAGCAGTTAAAAATCATTTGGGGCGAATTTCCAGCTTCGAGCGCCACTTGGTTGACGTTCTGAACTTCAGCCAGGCGATACGTGATCCAGGAATGCCGAAGTGCGTTCGCCTTGTATCTAATTCCTGCTTCGTTCGCGACCCTAAGACGACTCTTGAAATAGGTTTCCTTCGGATGGGTCCAAATTAATCCTTCGTTCGAATGCGAAGAATTGAGCCAATGCTCAAGATTGGTCGTAATGGGCACGAGACGCCGTGCGGCTGTCTTCGCTTTGTGAGCGGCAACTTCGATGAAACCGGGCCGCCGTATCACATCCGCCCATTCGAGCCGCAGGATTTCCTCAGAACGCAGTCCGGCAAACGCTCCCAAAGCGAGACACAGAGCGAGATCCGGTCCCGCTTGTTGCAAGAGGGTCGCCATTTCCGATGGCGTAAAAATTTCGACTGGTGACTTTTTTTCTTTCCGTCGCTTCACGCTAGCGAGGAGGTCCGCTTCTCTTGAAAGCCAATCCCGGTCCGCCGCGAAACCGAAAAAGGTCTTTAGAGAGGTGAGGTAGTTGTTGAAACTTCTGGCGCTGAGTTTCAGACCATCCAAGAAACCTCGGACGTCATCTCGTGAAAGCGCGGCGAGATCGCATTGAAAGCGCTCCGCGAACGCGCCCAAGCGGTAACGAAGGTCATTCAGATAAACCACACTGACCCCCTGTATCTCTTTGGCCGCGATCATTTCGCGCACGACCTCAGCGACCGGCATGCGCTTTATTCCGCGACCGTGATGGCGCGCATAGAATTTCGCCGCATCCACCAGGGAAACTCCGTGCAAGTGCTTCCAGGCCTCGCTGTATTCCAAGGCGGCGGCATCCAACGAAACGCCCGTGCCGCGAACGGCTTCAACTGCGCGGCCATAAAGCAGGCGATCTTTGCCCGTAAGCTGCATCGCGTCCACGTCGCCGCGGGAAAGTTTGGCAGCCTGAGACTCGGCCTCCAATTTTGCCTTTTCGAGATCGGCAAAATGCAACCGCTCGCGCTTGCCGCCGATGTGATAGGCAACTCGATAATATGTGCCCGTCTTCTTCTGATCCCGATAAATTTTTACCGAACAGGAGCCGCGTTTGATGACAATGGGGAATCGGTCGCGCTTCGCTTGCATGGTGGTTAACAGCGCGAATACTGTCCGATAAGTGTCCGACTTTGCAACACAAATCTGCAAGACATCGATGATTTACCTATGAAACCGGGGACCGGAGTCTACGGGGCTCGAACCCGCAACCTCCGCCGTGACAGGGCGGCGCTCTAACCAATTGAGCTAAGACTCCTCGCGAAGGAGAAGATTGTAGAGGCGGCTGTCCCCAGCCGCAACTGTGGCAGGGAAAAATCCCGTCCGTGAGCAATGGAGGGCGGAGCTCTGCGACGCTGGTCTCGCCGGAGCTTGACCCTTCACCGATTTGCAGCGGGAGACCCGAGGTTTTATAATCGCGGTGGATGGAAGAGGAACGCAGCGAGGAATCACTGAACCCGGAAGATAATTCGGGTCCGCGCGAGCTGAGTTTGCTCGAGGCCTTCGATCTGCTCGTCGCGTCGATTCCGCCGGAGAACCGGCATCGGCGGGAGCTTTACTTCATGCGTTCCCAGATCGAGGCGCAGGAGGAAACCATCGGCGAAGCGCGCCAGATGATTGAAAAGCTGGAGGAAGTCATCAAGAAGGTGACCTCGCCGGCGAATCGTATCGGGACATATCTCAGCAATCCGGCGCGCGAGACGGCCCACATCGTTGTCGGCGGCGCGGATTATTATTGCAACGTCGATCCCCGGATCAGCCTGGCGAAGTTGAAAAAGGGCACGCGCGTCCTGGTGAACGAGGCCTACGTCATCGTCGGCGACCTTGGTTTCGAAACGGCGGGGCCGGTGACGAAAATCACGGAGGTGATTGGCGACGACCGGCTCCGGGTCGGGTCCGAGCACGGGTTGCAATCATTGATTCTCCAGCGGTCGGCCGCGCTGATGAAGACGACGCTGAAATCCGGCGACGAAGTTCGGGTCGATCCGAATTTTCGCGTCGCCCTCGAAGTCCTGGCCCATCCGCAATCCCGTGAACATTACCTCGACGACGTTCCCGAATTGCCCTGGGAAAAAGTCGGGGGACAGGAGCAGGCCTTGCAGGCGATCAAGGATGCGATCGAGTTGCCGCTGATTCACAGCGAGCTCTTCGAAAAATTTCAGCATGCGACGCCGAAAGGCTTTTTGCTTTACGGGCCACCCGGGTGCGGGAAGACGCTTATCGGCAAAGCGACCGCCTATAACCTGACGAAGAAGCTTCGCGAAAAGTCCGGCGAGGAAATGAAGGAATACTTCATGCACGTCAAAGGCCCGGAGATCCTCAACATGTGGGTCGGTGAGTCGGAGCGGATCGTGCGCGAGATTTTCGCGACGGCGCGCGAGAAGCGGCGCGAAGGATTCCTCCCGTTTCTTTTTATCGATGAAGCGGAAAGCATTCTCGGAACCCGGCGCGCCTCACGTTACTCGAACATCCTCTCGACGCTCGTGCCGATGTTTTGCTCGGAGATGGACGGAATCGATTCGCTCCACGACATCGTGATCATCCTGGCGTCGAACCGCGCGGATCTGATTGATCCGGCGATCCTGCGGCCAGGCCGGATCGACCGAAAAATCAAAGTGAACCGGCCGAACCGCGAAGGCGCGCGCGACATCTACCGGATTTATCTGACCGATGATCTTCCCTATGACGGCGCGCTGGCCAAGGAAGCAGGCAACATTGGCGCGGCGATCGACAAGTTAATCGAGCGCGTTCTGGAAGTGCAATTTGCGCGGCGGGAGGAAAACAAGTTCCTTGAGATCACGCTCCGGAGCGGCCGGAAAGAGACCCTTTACCGGAGCGATCTACTGAGCGGCGCGATCATCGCCTCGATCGTCGAGCGCGCCAAGGCCATGGCGATCAAACGCACCATCACGACGAAGGAAGAACACGGGATCAGCGAGAACGACCTGCAACAGGCTTTTGTCGCCGAGTTCAACGAGAACGATATTTTCCCGCCAACCGACATCACGGAAGACTGGTTCAAGCTGATCGATTTCGATCCGGAGAACGTTGTGAAGCTTTCGCCCGTCCGCCGCGATGGGCAGATGAAGCCGCCGATTCGCGGCGTGGTGATCTAGCCGCGCAACGCGCTGTACCGACCGCGCTCGGTCGCCGCCCGCTTGATTGGAATTCCCTATCCTCCCGGGTAGGGTGGGCGTCTCGCCCGCGGGTGATCGCGTCTCGCGATCACGAACTTTTAAAAGATTGTTTTGGCAAGATGCCAGGATCCGCACAGACGCCCACCCTACCCGAGACAAATCGAACGCTTGGCACAAGCGCCACTACATCTCTAGCATCGCCGCTATGAGAACGCTGATCGCTCTAATTGTATTCGCCGCAACGCCTTTATTCGCGCAGCCGACGCCGGAACCGAAATCGGACATTTCCAACAAGGCGTTGATTACAAAAACAACGCCGGCGGCCACGAAGGGCGGCGGAGATGTCGCCGCGTTACGAAAGCTGGCGGACGAATTCTACACCTGGCGTAACGAGAACTTCCCCGTCAACAGCAGCGACGCCGGTCTCCACACCTGGGACAATCGCCTCACGGATTATTCCGCGGCGAAGATCGCCGAGCGGAACCAGCACGTCCGCAAGTTACTCGACCAGGTCCGCGCCATGCCCGGCGCGAAATGGCCCAAGAACGACCGGATCGATTGGATGCTTTTTCGCGCGCAGCTCGAGAACTACGATTTCGGGAGCCGCGTTCTGCAATCGGAGAGAACCGACCCGCAGCTCTACGTGGGCGAATGCACGAACGGGATTTTCTCGCTCCTGAAGAAGGAATACGACGCGCCTCGGACTCGCGCCCTCGCCGCCACGGAGCGCCTCAAGCAGATGCCGGCAATGCTAACGCAGGGCGACCGTAATTTGCAGAAGCCGGTGAAACTTTTCGCGCGGCTCGCGATCGATTCAGCGCGCGCGATCGATCCGCTCTTCAAAGACAGCCTCATGACCCTGGCGCGCGACATGCCGCCTAACGAACGCGATGCGCTCGTCAAAGCGCGGGACGAAGCGCTGACCGCGATCCACGGCTTCGCCGACCGGCTCGAGAAGCGCCTGCCATCGATGGTCGATTTCGCGCCGATGGGCGCGGTGAACTACAATTATTACCTCAAGAACGTCCTGCTGCTGCCGCTCAATGATGAGCAAGTGGCGATGCTCGGCCGGGCTGAGCTCGCCCGTTATCGCGCGCTCGAATCGCTCCTGCCCGATCCTTCGCTGGCCGATCCCGATCCAGCGCGAAGCAAAAATATTCCGCCGGACCAGGCGTCGTTTCTCGCGGCCTACGAAAGCCGGGAGCAGGAAATGATCGCTTACATGAAGGAGCACAAGCTCGTCACCATTCCCGATTACCTGGGCCGGTTCGAGATTCGGCAGTTGCCGGAGGCCTTTAAACCGACCAGTCCCGGCGGTTTCATGAACCCGCCTGGCGTTTACGACAAGGATCCATCCGGGTTCTTTTTCATCCCGACCTACAATCCGCAGTCGAAGAATTTTTACATTCGCGCCGCGATCGAGGATCCGCGCCCGATCCTCGGGCACGAAGGCATTCCCGGACATTTTATGCAGCTCTCGATTGCAAACCATTTGTCGAACGAAATCCGCCGGCAACATGGCGACGGCGTCTTTGTGGAGGGCTGGGCGCTTTATGGCGAGGAAATGTTGATGCGCACCGGCCTTTATCCGGAAAACTCGGCGGCCCAGGGTCAGATTCTGCGGCTCTCGCGTTATCGCTCGGCGCGGATCGGCGTGGATGTGAACCTGCACACCGGCAAATGGAGTTTCGAGCAGGCGGTCCAATATTTCATGGAAGCAGGCGGGCTCGATCGCGAAGCGGCGGAAGGCGAGGCGGCCGGGGCCGCGTCGAGCCCGACACAGAAGATCAGCTACATCGTGGGGAAATGGCAGATCATGAATTTGCTCGGGCGGTATCGCGAAAAGGTCGGCGCGAATTTCCGGCTTGGCCAATTTCACGACGACCTGATCAAGAACGGGAGCCTGCCGCTTTCGATTGTGGAGTGGATTCTCCTGGATGATCCAACCTCGATTGATCAGGTAGCGCGGTAGGTGGATCGCG
>JALYIN010000437.1 GCA_030775765.1 Verrucomicrobiota bacterium | reverse complement strand
GCATCGGTAAATTCATCCGGATCGCGTTCCGCAATGAGCGCAATTTCGCGCGCACGTTTCTCGACGGTGTCTGGCGAAGGCGCGCCCAGGCCGTTGCCGTGCACAGAAATTTTACCTACCGGATGAGAGTTATCGTTCATATGAGTAGATACGAAGGTGAGAGAGGCCGTGTCCGCATCGGAATTATTTATTATCCAACCCGCCGCGGCGAAAGGCAAACTTCGTTTCCTGATTTGATGAACGATCGAACTGACACGCTTACCCTGGCGAATGGCGCCACCGTCGCGCTCAACGAGTACGGCGATCCCGACGGCGTGCCGATTTTCTTTTGTCACGGCTGGCCGAGTTCGCGAACGATGGCGGAGCTGGCGGACGAAGCGGCACGAGACCTCGGCCTGCGCATCATCTCGCCGGATCGGCCGGGCATTCGCGACTCGGGATTCCAATCAAACCGGCGGCTGGTCGATTGGCCGCCGGTGCTGAATGAGATTGCGGACCGGCGAGGCATAGCACGCTTCCGCATCCTCGGAATTTCCGGCGGCGCGCCCTACGCCTACGCCAGCGGATGGATGACGCCGGAGCGCGTGGAAAAGATTGCGGTCGTAAGCGGGGCGCCCCCGCTCGATGGATTGAACGACCTCGGCGGTCTGCTCCCGATCCATCGACAGATGCTCGTGCTCCGCGCGAAAAGTCCACGGCTGCTCAAGCTTCTGTTTCATCTGGCCCGGCCGTTCGTCGCCCTGCGGATGCCACTTCGGCTGCGACCGCTGCTTCTGAAATTCCTCCAGCCCTGCGACGCCGACGTCCTGCGGGAATCGCGCAAGTTCGACATTTGTTTCGACAGCGCCCGCCACGCCTGGCGTTCCTCCGCCGTCGGCGTGATGACGGACGCCGAGATTTACGCGACCGCGTGGGGATTTCCGCTGGAAGAAGTAAACGTGCCGGTGGCGCTCTGGCACGGGACGAAAGACCGCACCTTTGCGCCCTGGCTCGCGGAAAACGTCGCGGCGCGTTTGCCGAATTGCGAGTTTCATCTGATCGAAGACGCCGGACACTACTCGCTGCCGATCCGTTCCATGCCAAAGATTCTCGCCGATTTGGCGAAGTAGCACCCACCTCCACAACAGGTGGGACGCCAAGATGCCCGTGCTCCGGAAGAAGCTAAATTTCCTCGTGCGTTCCCGCGGGGCGTGGCCGAAACTCCGCGGTGGAAGATTTTACCGCGGGCGCTACCCACGATCAGCCGACGCGCCGCCAATCATCGATCGATCCGCCGTTCGACGAGCGGGTGCGCCAGCTCGTCGCCGACTGGGGAGCGGAGAAATCCCCGGAGTTGATCGAGGAGATGATCATCACCGCGCTGAAAATGGCGCGGGACAAGATGGGCACCGGCGACCTGAAGCTGATGAACCGGTCGCTGAAGGAAATGCGCTACGCCGCGAAAGTCTTTTCCAATTACCGCGCCTTCCGGAAAGTTTGCGTCTTTGGCTCCGCCCGGACGCCGCCGAGTGAAGCGCAGTACGCGGTGGCGGAAGAATTCGCGCGCGAGATGGTCGCGCGGAATTACATGGTCATCACCGGCGGCGGCGACGGCATCATGGGCGCGGCCCAGAAAGGCGCCGGGCGCGAGCATGGTTTCGGGCTCAATATCCGCCTCCCGTTCGAGCAGCGGGCAAACCCGATCATCGAAGGCGACCCGAAGCTCATTAATTTCAACTATTTCTTCACCCGCAAACTCAACTTCGTGAAAGAGACCCATGCCTTCGCCCTCTTCCCCGGTGGCTTCGGCACGATGGATGAAGGCTTCGAAGTACTAACGCTCATGCAGACCGGAAAGGCGCGTATCATTCCGGTTGTCCTGCTCGATCGGCCGGGCGGGACCTACTGGGAAACCTGGATGAAGTTTCTCACCGACCATCTTTTCAAATTTGGTTACATTGGGCCGGAGGATTTTCACTTCTTCAAGATCGTCCCGGACGTAGCGGCGGCGGTCGCGGAAATTATTCAGTTCTATAGCGTCTATCAATCCTCCCGCTGGGTCGGACAGGAATTGGTCATTCGCATTGCGCGCAAGCTTTCCGGCAAAGCCCTCGCGGAATTGAATCAACAATTTGCCGATATCGTTCGCGCCGGCGAAATCGTTCAGGGAACGGCGTTGCGCCAGGAGAAGAACGAGCCCGAGATCTGGGATTTGCCGCGCCTGATTCTGACCCCGCACCGCCGCAGCTTCGGCCGGTTCCGTCAGCTCATCGACGCGATCAATTCCGCGGACCCTGCCTAAGCCGCCGCGCGCTTCTCGAGAATGTAGTCGTGGATCGTGTTGACGGTCCGAAGCGCTTTCGCCGCCACCTCGGAATTCGGCACGCCCACGCCGAAGGTTTTTTCCATGCTCACGACCAGCTCCAGGGCGTCGATGGAATCGAGGCCAAGTCCACCGGGGCCAAAGAGCGGAAGTTCGTCACCGATTTCTTCAGCAGTCGTCTGGAGCATCAGGTTTTTTACCAGCATTTCCTTGATGCTTTGGCGGAGATCGGTATCGGACATGGGCATGAGTGAATCGCGCACCGAGTGATCGGCGGCCGCGAGCGGGCGACTGTGTCGCAAGGAGGGGGCCGCGTCAAATCATCCGATTGGGGAGCGCACGCGCCTCGCGGGCCGGCGATAGCGCCCTCGCCGTCGCGCAGTTTTTCCCTGGGAAAAGACTATTGAGGCGAGGGCGCCGAAACCAGCACGCGAGGCTCGTGCGCTCCCCAGATTAAATGCGATCGGTCCGGTCAGGATTCGGGGCGCGGACCTGATCCTCCGGCCGGATCTCAGCGGAAGGGGCGGGCTGGTTCTCGATCCGCGGAATGGTGGAGGCCGGCGGGCGCACGTCGGCGGTCTTGGCCGGATCCGTTTTCCCAGCGGAATGGAGCTCGTCCGTGAACTCGTCTTTCGCCTTCTGAAATTCCTTGATGGCCGAGCCCATGCCGCGCGCCAGCTCCGGCAATTTCTTGGCGCCAAACAGGACGAGAATAATCAGCAGAAGGATGATCAAATCAGGTCCGCCGAGATTTCCGAAGAAAGCAAGCAGGCTCATGAGGCCAAGCATCTGCCTATCTCCATTAGTTGCAAGGCATTTCATGGCGGCGCGAGGGCGTGCTATGTAAGAGGCATGGGTCGCTATGCCCAGGAATTCCGATCGCTCTTTGACAAACAATACCGCCGCGCGTTTCGCAATCTTCGGCACCTGCCGCGGATCGAATATCGGTTCGTGATCGATGCCGGGGCGAACCGGGGCGCGTTCACGGATGCTTTTCTGCGTGTGCATCGGCCGGAACGCATCGTCCTGGTCGAAGCCATTCCGGACCTGGCGATGAAATTGCAGGCAAAGTACGAGAACGATCCGCGCATCTCGCTTGTTTCGGCGGCACTGTCCGATCGCAACGGCGAGGCGCGATTCGAAATTAACCGGTCGGAAGCCTCGAGTTCGCTGCTCCCGATCGATCCGCGAAACTCAGAGTGGTTCTCCCGCGACCTTAGCGTCGCGAATTCCATCAGCGTGATGACGCTGACGCTGCCCGAGCTGATGAGCAGACAGAAATTGGAGAGCGTCGATTTGCTGAAGCTCGACCTGCAAGGTGCCGAGCGACTCGTCCTGTCTGGCAGCGCCGAGGTCCTCGACCGCGTCCGCGTTATCTACACGGAAGTTTTCTTCGAGCCGCTCTATGCCGGTGCCTGGCTCTTTTGGGAGATGAACGAATTTCTTTCCGGTCGTGGATTCAAGCTCTGCGGTTTGTCGAACATTGTTCACGCGACCGATGGCGATCTGGTCCAGGGGAATGCGACCTTTCGACAGCTTTGAATTTGAGAGCGACAAGAAGCGGCACTTTTGCTGGGGCCGGGCTGGTAAAATGGCGATTGCAAATCGCCTCTCCTTGATTGCAACATCGGAGAAGAATGCGTTTCCTGATTTTCGGATTGCTGTGGCTGTTGCTGAGCGACGCGGGCCACGCCGCCACGCTCGCTGGCCAGCAAGTTATCCCCGGAGGGAAGATCGAAATCCGGTTCCCCGTTTCGAAATATTTCCGGGACATCGCCTCCCAGGGCGGCAATCCCCGGCCGGAAACGGGACGCGCGGTGCTCACGTTTCCCGCCGGTTTCGATCCGTCCCGCAGCTGTCCCCTTCTCATCGTCACGTCCACGAGCGATTTCAATCGCACCAGCGCGATGGACGCGGATTGGTATCGGGCACCGGCCACGGCCGAAGGCTGGATCGTTCTTGGCTCGGACGCCACGGGCGCGCCGCGGATTGACTCCACCCAATGGCGACTCGGGCTCCTGGGCGCGGCGTTGGAAGCGATCCGCCGAGAATGGCCGCAATCGGCGAAGTGGCCGGTCGCGTTCGCCGGTTTTTCGGGCGGCTCGAAACGAAGCGGTGTTCTCGGCGCCATGCTGGCGAAAAGCGGCTCGGTTCGGGTCTGCGGATTCTATTTGAGCGGGATCAATGAAGATCGCCTCGGCGACGCGTACAAAACGTATCAACCCGGTCGCGGTTTTCTTGAAGTGCCGGTTTGGCTGAGCAGCGGAGCGAACGACACCATCGCGACGCCGCAGGCGCACAATCTCGTGAAAGCCTCGCTCGAGCGCATTGGATTCAAACGCGTGCGGCTCGAACAATTCGGCGGCGGCCACCAGTTAAAAATGTCCGAAGTGCGCCGCGCGCTGCAGTGGTTCCGGCAACTGGGGAAATTTTAGCAATCCATCCGGCTACAACCATCGGCGGATTGCGAGATTGAGGGGCACGGCGAGACCGACGCATAGCCCCAAGCCAGCCCGACATTCACTCTGAGCCACATCGCCGGTTTTTGCTCCCGCCACGTGTAGCGATAATCCGCCCAGTAGCTCCGCAGGGTGCACCGTTTCCAACCCCAATCGCAAAGGCAGTAACGCGCCCGCCGCTTTTCCGGGTGGCGTCGCCACCCCAAATTTCTGGAGCAGTTCCTTGGCTTGGTACTCGTGAATATTCATTCGGCGATCAAACGATCACCAAGCCTTTGAACGTCGCGCGCGGCAATCGTTTTTCTTCCTTGTAGCCGGGATCGTCGATCCCGGCCGGTCGCGGGCGGCGACGCCGGGATCACCGATCCCGGCTACAACGGGTTGCAATGGCCGACGGCACCGCCAAAGTTCGCGACTTCAGTGCTATTGCGAAGACCACCGGTCACGGAATCCAGCGCGCGCTCGATTTCATTCTTCGCCGTCGTAGTAGTCTAGCGACTCCCCGCGCATGAGCCTGCGCTCCGGCGAACGCACCAGCCACTTCTTGCTGTCGGGATAATAGGCGGACTCGCCGATGGGGTTATCCGCAATGATGAAAATAAGAAGGTCTTCCGTTCCGTCGTTAGAGAACGTGTGTGGTTCTTCCGGTGGGAAGAGGAACGCATCGCCCCCCTCCACCGGCGTCGTTCCATCCTTGTGCCGGACTACGCCTTTGCCCGACAGGACATAGTAGAACTCCCATTGCGCACTATGCGAGTGATACGGATACGCCGTTTTCCCCGCCGGAACTCGCATCAGCTCCACATCGAACGGATGGCGCTCCTTCAGATCGGTCGAAAACGGTTTTCGCCCGAGCGCCACAGATAGTTCCTTACTCGCGCCCCCGAATTTCCCGCTCGGCGAGGACCAGGAGTCTTCGGTGATGTCGTTGATGTTTATTTTTTGCACGGCGGTTGTAGCGGCGATCGGGATCGCGGCGACGGGGTCACCGACCCCGGCTACAGCTACACGTCGTAATACATGGCGAACTCGTACGGGTGCGGCCGCAAACGCAGGTCGTCGTATTCCTTTTGTTTCATCTCGATCCAGTTCGCGACGAAGTCGGAGTTAAAGACGTCGCCTTTGAGGAGGAAGTTGTGGTCCTCGCTCAAGGCTTTGATCGCGCCGCTGAGTGAATCGGGGACGCTCGGGACGTTCGCGAGTTCTTCCGGCGGCAGCTCGTAGAGGTTTTTGTCGAGCGGATCGCCGGGATCGATCCGGCTCTGGATTCCATCGAGGCCGGCGAGCAACAACGCGGAGAACGCGATGTATGGATTCGCGGCCGGGTCCGGGGTTCGGAACTCGATTCGTTTTGCTTTCGGGTTCGCCGAATAGGTCGGAATGCGGATCGCAGCCGAACGATTGCGCGCGGAGTAGGCTAAATTGACGGGCGCTTCGAATCCGGGGACCAGGCGCTTATAACTGTTCGTCGTCGGATTGGTAATGCAGGTCAGCGCGGGGGCGTGCCGTAAAATTCCGCCGATGAAGAATAGCGCCATCTCGCTCAAGCCGGCGTAACCGTTTCCCGCAAAGAGCGGCTTCCCATCCTTCCAAAGCGACATGTGGGTGTGCATGCCGGAACCGTTGTCGCCGAAGAGCGGCTTGGGCATGAACGTGACGCTCTTGTTGTGCTTCTTCGCCACGTTCCGGATGATGTATTTATAGTACTGCATCCAATCGCTCATTTGCTTCATCGGGGCGAAACGAATGTCGATCTCTGCCTGGCCGGCGGTCGCGACCTCGTGATGCTGGCGCTCGATCGGGATACCGGCTTTTTCCAACTCGAGGCACATCTCGTTGCGGATGTCCTGCAGGCTGTCGGCCGGTCCGACCGGGAAGTAGCCCTCTTTCGCTCGAATCTTGTAGCCGAGATTGGGGAATTCTTCGCGAGCGCTGTTCCAGTGTCCTTCCGCGCTATCGACGAGATGAAAGGAGGAATTGCCGCTGTAGCTGTAACGCACTTCGTCGAAGATGAAGAACTCCGCTTCCGGCCCGAAGAACGCCGTGTCCGCGATCCCGGTGCTTTGCAGATACGCCTCCGCTTTTTCCGCGACGCCACGCGGGTCGCGATCGTAGGGTTCGCGCGTGATCGGATCGACGATGGTGCAGATGAGGCTGAGCGTCGGTTCGGCGTTGAAGACATCGATCCAGGCCGTGGTCGGATCGGGAATGACGAGCATGTCGCTGGCGTTGATCGCGCGCCAGCCGCGGATGCTCGAGCCGTCGAACCCGAGACCGTCGGTGAAAATTTCCTCGCTATATTCGGTGAGGGTGGTGGTGAAATGCTGCCAGGAACCCGGCAGATCGGTGAATTTGAAGTCCACGAGTTTCACGTCGTGATCCTTGATCATCTTGCTGACGTCGGCTGGAGTTTTGTCTTTGGCCATTGGGAGCAGGTTGAGAGGTTGAGGTGTTGAGTGGAATTGAAAATCGTTACGTCACTAGAGCGCGAATACGGGCAATGGCGAACCCGCGAGAAGCGGGGTGGAGGGAGCAGTGGTGTAAGAGGGTGGCGAAAGAGTGGCGTGGTTCCGTCACACCGCTTTTTCGCCGATCTCTTCCGTGCGAATTCGCACGGCGTGCTCGACCGGGAGCACAAAAACTTTTCCGTCGCCAATCTTGCCAGTCTTCGCTGCGCCGACCACGACGCTCACGGCCTTGTCCACCATATCATCGGCGAGCACGACCTCGACCTTCACTTTCGGCAGGAAATCCACCGTGTATTCGCTGCCGCGATAAATCTCGGTGTGGCCCTTTTGCCGCCCGAAGCCCTTCACTTCCGTGACCGTCATTCCCTCGATGCCCAGCTCGGCCAGGGCTTCCTTCACTTCCTCGAGTTTGAACGGCTTGATGATCGCTTCGAGCTTTTTCATGTGAGGTAACGTTGCGGCGGGTGGATGTTTTGCAGTTGCCCAAAGGGAATTCCGAAACGCCCTCGCGCCCTCAAATTCGTTTCGGTGATTCGCCGCACGTGCTCTCTTAGCAACGCCTCCGAAAACGTGCAACACCCAAATTTTTCGGAGACGATTTATTTGCAGGGCGTCTGTGTCAGACGCGATTTCCAGCCCCCATTCCACGGAAACGCCCTCCAATTCTGGATCAACGCCGCGCGTTCCCTCGTAAAGTTGCCGCTCTGAATGCGCAGTCTATAATGCGCTCGGATGCCTTCTGATTCCTTCGTTCACCTCCATCTCCACACGGAATACTCCTTCCTCGATGGCTTGGTGCGGACGAAGGAGCTGATGAAGAAAGCGAAGGAATTCGGGATGCCTGCCATCGCGATCACCGACCACGGGAATCTCCACGGCGCGATCGAATTTTACCAGGAAGCCACGAAGGCCGGGCTCAAACCGATCATCGGTTGCGAAGCCTACATGGCCCCGGGGGTGATGAAGGATCGCCCGACCAACCAGCGCGATGCCGCCTATCATTTCACCCTGCTGGCGAAAGACGAGGCCGGTTACCGCAACCTCGTGAAGATGATCTCCATCGCGCACCTCGATGGGTTTCATTACAAGCCGCGGATCGATAAGGAGCTGCTGGCGAAACATTCGCACGGATTAATCGGGCTGAGTGGCTGCCTCAAGGGCGAGATCAACATGGCGATCCAGTCCGATAACCTCGCCAAGGCCCGGCAAAGTACCGCCGAGTTCCGCGACATCCTCGGCGCGGACAATTTCTTCCTCGAAATGCACGACCACGGCATCGAGGTGCAGGAAAAGTGCAACTCGATCCTGCCCAAACTCGCGCAGGAATTCGGCCTCGGCCTCGTGGCGGCAAACGACGTGCATTTCCTGGAACGGAGCCATCATGAGACGCACGACGTGATGGTCTGCATCGGCACGGGGAAGATGGTGCACGACGAACGGCGGATGCGTTACACGCCGGAGCTTTATTTCAAATCGGCCGACGAGGTGCGTGCGCTGTTTCCGAATTATCCCGAGGCGATCACGAACACGCTCGCGATCGCGGACCGGTGCAACCTCGTTCTGGAGTTTGGCGTTTCGAAGTATCCGGACTATCCGCCGCCGGAAGGCAAGACGCGGGAAGTCTATTTGCGCGAGCTTTGCTACCAGGGGCTGCACGATCGCTTCGGCGAGCGCGCGGGGACGGACTCCGAGCTGATCAAACGGCTCGACTACGAAGTCGATGTTTTGGAAAAGGCGGGATTCGTCAGCTATTTCCTCATCGTCTGGGACTTCATTCATTACGCGAAGCAGCGCGGAATCCCTGTCGGGCCGGGGCGTGGTTCGGCGGCCGGGTCCCTCGTCGCTTACGTTTTGGGAATCACGGACATCGATCCGTTGCAGTTCGGATTGATCTTCGAACGGTTCCTGAACCCCGAACGCGTTTCGCCCCCCGATATCGACGTCGATTTCTGTAAAGACCGCCGCGGCGAGGTGCTGGAATATGTCCGGCAAAAATATGGTGACCGCCGCGTCTCGCAGATCGTCACGTTCAACAAGATGAATGCGAAGAGCGCGGTGCGGGACGTGGGCCGGGTCATCGGGCTTTCCTACGGCGAAGCGGACCGGCTCGCGCGGATGATTCCCAATGGACCCGGGCAGCAAAATATCTCGCTCACTGATTCCGCGCTTGCGAATCCGGAACTGCGGCGCGCGATCGAAACCGAGCCGGCCACGCGCCAGCTCTGGGATCACGCGCTTTTGCTCGAAGGTCGCTCGCGCAACTTCGGCGTGCATGCCGCCGGCATTGTCATCGGCGATCGCGATCTCTCGGAATACGTGCCGTTGCGGCGCGACCCCAAGGAAAAGGAAGTCATCACTCAATATCCGATGGGGCCGCTGAACGACCTCGGCTTGCTCAAGATGGATTTTCTTGGATTGCGCACGCTGACGGTTTTGCACGATGCCGAAGAATTGATTCGCCAGCGCGTCCCGGATTTTTCCCTCGCTCAGGTGCCGCTCAATGACGCCGCGACCTTTGCACTGCTGAATCGCGCGGAAACGATCGGCATTTTCCAATTGGAAGGCGGGATGACGGGGTTCTGCAAACAATTCGATTTCAAAGCGATCGACGACATCATCGCCTTGAGCGCACTTTACCGGCCGGGTCCGATGGACCTCATCCCCGATTACATCAAGCGCAAGAAAGGACTCGCCAAAATCCGCTACGAGCATCCGCTGCTCGAGGAAGTGTGCGCCGAAACCTACGGCGTCATGATTTACCAGGAACAGGTGATGGCGGCGGCGAGCCGGCTGGCCGGTTACTCGTTAGGCCAGGCCGATCTGCTCCGGCGCGCCATGGGGAAAAAGGACAGGGAAAAGATGGCCAGGGAGCGCGCCAATTTTATCGAGGGCTGCGCGCGCGAAAATAAGATCCCGGAGAAAAAGGCGAACACGATTTTCGATTTGCTGGAAAAGTTTGCCGGCTACGGGTTCAACAAGAGCCACAGCGCAGCCTACGGCTTGATCAGTTATCAGACGGCGTATTTGAAGGCGAATTACCCGGTCGAATTCATGGCCGGGTTGCTGAGCAACGAGATTAATAACACGGAGAAGATTTCGACGTTCGTCGGCGAATGCAAGCGGATGGGGATTCCAATCCTGCCGCCAGACGTGAACCGGAGCAGCCTGAAGTTCACGCCGGAAGCGCACGCTGTAGCCGGGAACGGGGATCCCGGCTCGGAGAATGGGCCGCCGCCCTCGGCCAGGATCACCGATCCCGGCTACAACGCGATTCGTTACGGTCTCGCGGCGATCAAAAACGTGGGGCAGGGAGCGATGGAGCTGGCCCTCAAGGAACGCGAAGCGGGAGGCGAGTTCACGTCGCTCGAAGATTTCTGCCGGCGGCTGGACGCGCGGGTCGCCAATCGCAAGATTCTCGAGAACCTGATCCGCTGCGGCGCTTTCGATTTTCTCGGGCGCGAACGCGCGGCACTTTTTGCCTGCATCGATGAATCGATGGCCGCCGCGGCCGCGTTGCAGAAGGACCGGGCGAGCGGACAGGTCTCGCTGTTCGACGACATGCCCGCGC
>JALYIN010000436.1 GCA_030775765.1 Verrucomicrobiota bacterium | reverse complement strand
AACGCGCGAGACGGAAGCGCGGCCAATCCTCAGTCGGGTCCACTTTGACGACGAGGAAGCGCTTGTCGTCGCGGAACGAAATATTATAGCGCGGCCGATATTCCTTGATCAGCTTGCCCTCGAGCAGGAGCGATTCCGGCTCGCTTTGGACCGTGTGGATCTCGAAATCCCAGACCGCGTCGAGCATCGCGCGGGTCTTAATGTCGGCCTGCGCCAGCTTCGACGGCATGAAGTAAGAGCCGACGCGCTTGCGCAGATCGCGCGCTTTGCCGACGTAGATGACGCGGTTGAAGCGGTCACGCATCAGGTACACACCCGGCTTGTGCGGCACCTCGTGCACCTTCTTGGTCAGGTCGGGTTTTTCTTTCTGCGACATCCGTAACGATTTTACGTCAGAACGGCGCCGTGAAAAATGCGTTCTGCATCCGGCGCGATTGGAAGATAGTCGGCCATGTTCGACGTGGCGATCGTAGGCGCGGGACCGGCCGGGTCGGGCTGCGCGGCTTTTTGCGCCAACGCCGGCCTGCGCACGCTTCTGCTCGAGCGCGAAATTTTTCCGCGCGAGAAAGTCTGCGGCGATTGTTTAAACCCGGCGTGCTGGCCGATTTTGCGGCGACTCCAGTTGATCGATCGGGTCCAGATGTTGCCGCGCGGTGTGCTCGATCGTGTCGAGTTCATCGGCATCCACGGCCGCACGGTTGCAGTGCCGTTGCCTGAGGGCGAAGAAGCGGAGATCGCGGTGAAGCGCAGCCTCTTCGATCAACTCCTGATGAGACGAGCGCGCGAACTCGGCGCGACGATTTCCGAAGGAAACACGGTGACTGCGTTGAGGGCACCGCAATCGCCGACAGAGCATTGGACGATCACAACGGCCGCCGAAAATTTCGAAGCGCGGACGCTGGTTGCGGCTGACGGCCGGAACTCGACTATCGCCCGGCTCTGCGGTCTGCTGCCGCGAACCGCGAAGGAACGAATCGCGTTGCAGACTCATCTGCCGTTGCCGCGTGACTTTGGAAATCGCGTTGTACTGCAGTTTTTGCGGGAAGGATATTCTGGCCAGGCGCCGGTGGGAGACGGCGAACTCAATCTTTGTCTGGTGAGCGTTCCGGGGAGAATTGCGGGCCTGCGCGAGTGGGCGGAAACCCATTTCGGAATCCCGCAGCAGCATTCGTGGCGCACCATCACGCCGCTGACGCGCGCACCGATCGCCGTCGCCCATCGTTCGCTCTTCCTGGTCGGCGATGCCGCGCGAGTGGTGGAGCCGTTTACGGGCGAGGGCATCTACTACGCCCTGGCTTCCGGAGAACTCGCCGCGACTGCAATTGTTTCGAAGATGACCGGCCAAGCCGAAGCAAAGGCGGCATCGGTTTACTCCACTGCGCATGCCAGGCTTTACCGCGGACGGCTGTGGATCAATCGGCTCGCGCGAGCCGCGGTATTATCTCCGAGGGTGGCCTCGTCGCTTTTGGAAGTGGCCCGATTTCAACCGGCCCTCCTGCGACTTCTCACGGCGAAAATTGCCGGCACGCCTTGACCGTGTTGGACATCAGCATGGCGATCGTCATCGGGCCAACACCTCCGGGCACTGGCGTAATCGCGGAGGCTTTTGGCGATACTTCAGTAAAGCCAACGTCGCCGACCAGGCGGTAGCCGCGTTCGGAAGTGGCGTCATCCACCCGATTGATTCCAACGTCGATAACGACCGCGCCGTCGTGCACATGCTCGGCGCGCACAAACTCCGGCTGTCCGATCGCGGCGATCAGGATATCGGCGGAACGCGTGATCTCGGCCAGGCGCCGGCTGCGCGAATGGACCACGGTGACGGTTGCGTCGCCGCCGCGGCCTTTTCGCATCAGCAAAAGCGCGAGCGGTTTTCCCACGATCATACTGCGGCCGAGAATCACGACGTGCGCGCCGGAAATTTCGATTCCGCTTTCTATGAGCAAACGCTGGCAGCCAAGCGGAGTGCAGGGGACGAAACCCGTTTCATCACCGAGCGCGAGCTTGGCGACGTTCACCGGATGAAACCCATCGACGTCTTTCGCCGGATCGAGCGCGCGCACGACCGCGGCTTCATCGATCTGTTTCGGCGGCGGCGATTGAACGAGGATTCCGTGGATCGCTGGATCGCGATTCAATTTTTCCACGCGCGCGAGTAATTCGGCCTGAGTCGTCTCAGCGGGCAGTTCGAGCTTCACCGAATGCAGTCCGAGGTCGCGGCACATTTTGTCTTTCGAACGGACGTATGCGCGGGACGCAGGATTATCGCCCACGAGCACCACCGCGAGCCCGGGCGTTCGGCCTCGCTCTTTCAGCTCAGCGATTTCAAGGCGCAGCTCGGCGTAAATTTTTTCGG
>JALYIN010000435.1 GCA_030775765.1 Verrucomicrobiota bacterium | reverse complement strand
GCCGACTTCCTTGTCCTTTAGCTCATCGCCTTCAAAGGCGCGGCCGGTGGCATAGACGAAACGCGGGATAATGACGGAGCGAAAGTCCAGCATAAGGCTGTTCGCAAACGCCATGACCGACATGTAGCTGCTCATCCCGCCCGCCGCGCAAAGAAAGCCGACTACCTTCTCTTCCCAAGCGCTCCCTGTCAGCTCGACCAGGTTCTTCGCCGCGGCGCTCACGTCGTAGTTATAAACCGGAGTGGCGACCAGAATGCCATCGGCCGCTTTGATCGCCTTGCTTACCTTTTGCGCACCCGGCTTGGTGTAGCAGGCATCCGCATCGCACAACGGCAGGTCCAGATCGCTGATATCAAGCCACGAACACTGGACCTTCGCCTTTTCCAAATTCCCGAAAGCGATCCGGCCCATGCGACGGCTGTTGCTATCAGGATTGCCGCTGGTGCTGACGACGAGGTATCTTGCCATGCAGCCATTATACACGGCCATGGCCGGATTCTAAACGCCTCCCCAGTCGACCTGAGCTCTTCAATTCCATTGCTCGCGCCAAATTTCCCGGCGTATTCTTTCGCTTGTGAAACCGACTCACTCCTTCCGACTGGCGGCACTCTTTTTTTTCTTCATCTTCACCGCAGCCATGCGCGCCGAACCCACGCCTGCCGAACGCGTCGCCGAAATCCAGAGGGCGCTCCAGACCGCGAAGCTGGACGGATGGCTCTTCTACGATTTTCGCGGGAGCGATCCGCTGGCTGCGCGCATCCTGAGACTAGGCGACCATGCCTCCGGTTCGCGGCGCTGGTTTTATTACATCCCCGCCACCGGTGAGCCGACCAGGATCGTCCATTCGATCGAGCGGGGGAAACTCGACGCGCTTCCCGGAAAGCGCGCCATCTATCGCGGCTGGGAAGAACTTCACGCGCAGGTGCGCGAGGCGCTTAAAGCGGTCCCTGTAGCGGCAGGCGTGTCGCCTGCAAAACCGCGCGCGGATGCAGCCGACACGGCTGCTACTACAGATAAAAGAACGAAACGCGTCGCGATGCAATATTCGCCCAGGAACGACATCCCCTACGTCTCGCGCGTCGATGCTGGCACGATCGAGCTGGTAAAATCTTTCGGCGTGGAGGTCGTCACCAGCGCCGAGCTCGTCCAGCAATTCGAAGCGGTCCTGACGCCAGCCCAGAAACAATCGCACATCGAAGCTTCCGACAAATTGCACCGCGTCCTGATGGAAGCGTTCGCCGAGATCGGCCGGAACATCCGGGAAAATAAGCCGATCACCGAATACGACATCCAGCAATTCATCTCCCGCCGGCTCTACGAGGAAGGAATGACGAAAGAAGACGGCATCGTCGCGGTGAACGCGAACACCGCCAACCCCCATTACTTCCCCACCCGCGAATCCGCGGCGCCCATCAAGCGCGGCGATTTTGTCCTGCTCGATATCGTCGGCAAACTCCGCCAGCCGGGCGCGATCTTCACCGACCAGACCTGGACCGGCTTGGTCGGCGATACTGTGCCGGAAGAATACGTCCGCATCTTCAACATTGTCCGGGAAGCGCGGGACGCCGCGACGGACTTCGTTCGCAAGAACGTCCGCGAAGGAAAACGAATCCACGGCGCCGAAGTAGACGATGTCTCGCGCGGCGTGATCAAGCGCGCCGGTTACGGCGAACAGTTCACCCATCGCACCGGGCATTCGATCGGCGAAGAAGGCCACGGCAACGGCGTGAACATCGACAACTTCGAGACGCGCGACTCGCGCTTCATCACCGCTGGCGTTTGTTTCTCCATCGAGCCCGGCATCTACCAGGAAGACAAGTTCGGCATCCGCTCCGAGATCGACGTCTACGTCGGCGACAAAGACATCGAAGTCACCGGCCAACCGATCCAGACGGAGATCGTCCCGATCCTGAAGGCGCCCTAGTTCGACGCTTCGATAGCGCGAGCGATTCGTGATTGTCTCTCCCCGCCGGCAGAGTAAACTGGCCAACATGTTCCCCGGGCTGACAACCTCTTGGACTCCGGGCCGAGATAGGCCGAATTATTCCCCTTTTGCTAATAACTGCCGAATAATTCGGCCTACTTCTCGTTAGATGTTTTGAGCGATGCCTCAGTCGATAATTCCCGAAGGTATGGTTCGGTTCACTCAGGCGCTCGTCGAGGATGCGTCGCTACGCTCGTGGTTCCTCGGACTGGAGCAGCTCTCGACGTCGTTACGCCAAGCCGCGTTTAGCCAGATGGCGCAGCAGATGAGATCAGACAGAGAGGACCTCGACCTGGCAGCAGCGGCGTCTGCGTTGGCCCGACCTGAGATGTATGATGCGGTTCTTAAGGCTGTGCGAGAGCTTTGCAAGTTGCAGTGATTTCGTGCGAAGATCACTCTGTATGCAACGCGCACATCTAACCATGCGATGGAGCGAACGGCCACCCGCTGTGTGATCGCGCGTTGCGTAAATAGGACGTTTCCACTGCGAGCAACGCGCGCTCTCGGTGGCCGTCGCTCATCTTGTTCTCGTTAGGCCTATCGCATCACATCCTATGAACATCCCATCCAGTCGAAACCCAAAACTCACGTCCAGCCTCAATCCGAAGCTGACCAGCAGTATCAGTCCGCGCTTGACGAGCAGCTTGAACCCGAAGCTCACATCCAGCCTCAACCCGAAACTCACATCGAGTCTGAACCCGCGGCTGACATCGAGCATCAATCCAAAGCTCACCAGTTCGCTAAATTACAAACTCACCTCTAGCAAGAATCCGAAGCTTACGAGCAGTCTGAATCCAAAGCTCACGTCATCGCTCAATCCGGCTCTGACTTCGAACATTCCGGGGCTGTACATCTTCGACACCGGCGGTCACGCCGTCGGCTTTACGGTCTAGCACTCTTCCCGCTTTTGGTTGCTGTTCGACGACGCGGCAGCGTTTCTTGGCGTGGCCATCGGCGTTCGTGAGCATTTCTTCACTGTCCACGACCTAGACAATGAGTTTGTTGGATTCTTCATACATGCACGCGAAAACACATGGCTCCGGTTCGACGCCGATAACGACTGGATCGGGTTTACCACGTAAAGGTTTAACCATACGATGGAGCGAACGGCGGACCGCTCTGCGCTCACATTTGAGATGACTTTTACACTTCCACCCCGAGCGACGCGCGGCCTCGTCCGCCGTCGCTCATCTTGTTCTCGTTAGACCTCTACACCGCACACATGGTCGAATACGCACACATGAGTCACCTCGATGCTTCAGCTGCCGTGAAGCTCGTGCTCTCAGAGCGCGGTTCTGAACATCTTCAGGCGTACTTTAGCAACCGCGCAGGCTTCCACATCACCAGTCTGTGACTTGCCGAGGCGCTAGGGGTATTGAAGCGTAAGATGTTGCGTGGGGATTTGCCGGAAGATCACTACTTCGCGAAGTGCTATTTCTTACTCGCTTACGTGCGGGGCAGTCGACTCCATATCGACGATATCGAGCTGGCCAGCTTTGACACATTCTTTAAAGCTCAGGACTTGGCCAAGCGTTACCACCTGGATCTGTCTGATTCGCTCCAACTTGTCAGTGTTAAGCACGGCAAATTCAAGTCGTTCGTGCATGAGTCGAAGACAGTTCTCATCACGGCCGATCGTGCCCTCGCCGACGCCGCCCGGAGTGAAGGTCTTCGGGTGTGGAACTGCGAAGAGGAAAGTCAGCCGCCCGTCGAATGAGCGGCCTAACCATGCGATGGAGCGAACGGCTGGCAGCTTTGGTTCCTCGCTTTCGATGAACTCCACCCTCAGCCCGCCGCCACGCGCGTTGATTCGCATCACCCAATGCTCACCCTGCGGGCTCAGGTCCATGTCGCACCGCTTGATTCGCTTTCTTCCCAGGAAGCTCACCCTCTCGCCTCTGCCCATCCATGTTGCTCGATTCCCATCGGCTCCATTCCCGCGGGTTCCATTCCAGCCAGCGGTCGCTCATCTTGTTGATGCAGTCGCTCTACTCCTTTACCCTTCGGGCTCCGTCCATGTCACGGCTTGGCAGTCCGTTCGATTCTCGTTAGATGGTATGCAGTTTTTTATCTTCGCTCGCTTCCAGGCGCGTGACGGCGACGAAGATGCCGTTGCAGACGCGATGCGCGACATGCTCGGCCCTACTCGAGCAGAAGCGGGCTGCTTGGAAATCCAGGTGTTTCGCGGCACGCGAGGTCCGCGTTTGTTCTTCATCCACTCATGTTGGATCGATGAAGGTGCGTTCGACGTTCATGCAGGGCTTCCCCACACCCTGGGCTTTATCGAGCGAGTCCAGCCATTGATTGATCACGCTCGATGTAACCCGGGCGAGGCTGTTCTCGTAATCCGACGGATTTTCTTGTTTTGACATGCGCGCCGGCTTTGCCGCAGCATGGGGCCCTCCCCGATTTCTTATCCCTCATCCCCAACTAACCCAGGAGAACCCCATGTATCACCTCATCAGATCACGCGGCTTGCGGCTGGCAGCGCAGGAATTGCCAGCGGGAACTTTGGCGCTCGTCGTCGCGGAATTGTTTTATCGGTTTCATTCTTTCACGCTCGAGTGCCTCGCGTTTCTCGCGACCTGGTACGTGTTCGGTTGGGCAATAAGGCGCGTCTGGGAGCTGGGCCGGCAACTGAGAAACGGAGGGTATCGCCGTGGCTAAGCGCGCCAGGACGGCAGCACCGAAATCGCGCGGGAAAAAGGCGCGGCCGGCGTCGAGAAAATCAGACGAGATTAACGCGCTCCTCGCTCCCGGGCCGCGGAAGAACAAGCTCCGAGGGAAACTCGGACACGTTACGCGCAACCATAAACGGCGAAGCACGTGGTTCCAGACGCGGGCGTCGTGGCCGTTGCGGGAAGCTTGCGTGGGCAAGCTCGTGTCCGAGCGAGCGCGCGTGGAGAAGGAAGTCGTGGCTGTGCCCGGAGAGGCGCAGTGGGAGAGCATTGGGCCAACGAATGTCGGCGGCCGCATCACGTGCCTGGTCTGTGATCCCGCGAAACCCGACCGGCTGTGGGCCGGCGCCGCCGGCGGCGGTGTCTGGCAAAGCACAGACGCGGGCCGCACCTGGAAAGGGCTCTGGCATTTGCAGGACGTCCTTAACGTCGGCGCGCTCGCGATTCATCCAACGAATTCGAAGATCCTTTACTGCGGAACCGGCGAAGCAAATCTCTCCGCCGATTCCTATGCGGGAGTCGGCCTTTACCGCACCACCAACGGCGGCAAGACCTGGACGATCCTCGCTTCCTCGGAGAAAACAGGAATCCCAAGCCGCATCGGCGTGATCGCGATCGATCCGCACGATCCGACTCATATTCGCATCGGCGGGATCGGGTTCGGCAAGACCAGCCCGCAGGAACATGGATTCGGCGGGATGTATGCGTCGCGCGACGCGGGCAAGACCTGGACGCGCGAGACTTTCATCTCGGCCCAAAACTATTGGTGTCATTCGATCGTTTTCCATCCGACGCAGCCGCAACGAATCTTCGCCACGTTCACGGCCCAGGGTGTGAGCAACGGGATCTGGCGCTCGACGGATGGAGGCGCGACCTGGTCGCACCTAACGAATGGTTTGCCGCCCCCGGCTCAGTTCAATCGCTCCATCATCGCATTGGCGCCGTCCGATCCGAACGTCCTTTACCTGCAGGTCGCCGCCACGAATGAAAACGTGCTCGGCAT
>JALYIN010000434.1 GCA_030775765.1 Verrucomicrobiota bacterium | reverse complement strand
CGTCTCGACCGTGCGCGTTCACACCGGCCGCGAATCGGACATCGTCTGTGAACTCGGCGCCCGAGACGAATTCGGCCTCGCCTTTATCGATGCCGATCATCGCCATCCTTGGCCGTTGCTCGACCTGCTTCGGCTCGCGCCCTCCATTGCAAGCGGCGGCTGGATTTTGCTGCACGACATTCAGCTCGGCACCTACGGGCAGGCTGAGCGTGACGCCGGGAAAACGCTGGAGGGCGGCACCCCCTATGGCGCCGAATGGCTCTTTGAACGCTGGCCTTTCCGCAAAATCCGATCGTTCCACATTGGTGCAATCGAGCTGCCGCAACGCAAAGAATCACTCGTGCCGTTCGCTTTGACTCTGATGGAGCAGCCGTTCGAAGTAACCGGCAAAGCCGCCCAACGAATCCGCCGCGCGCTTTACCGAAGCGTCACCGAGTTACTCTGAAAAGAATTCGTCGCAACGTAGGACAAGCTATCGCTTCTGCATCGTTCCCTTATCTTTTCGAAGAGTTTTTTGCTTCATCGAAACGATCCGCGGAATGCCGTCGCCATCGATCGTGATCTGAAGGTCCACTGCCACGGCGCCGTTGATCCATTCCCCGCGGCTCGCGTTCTCGACGTAGTAATCGTGCTCGAAGCTTGCGGTGTAATTGCGATTCGGCGTTTTTTCGCCCAGGCGGACGTCGCCGCGGATGGTGGCGCGGCGTGAGGGCCACCGGGCATTGTAGGATTCGATATCGCGCCGGATCGCTTCCACAGATTGCCGGCCTTCTTCAAACAGATCGACGTTCGGCGCATAGAACGAAACGGCGAGATCGATGTCGCTCGATTCGTTGCTGGCAATGAAGTCGTGCACAAAATCATCGATCCACACCTGCCAGGCCCGGTTGTTTCGTGGCGTCGGCTCTTTCTTGTTTGGCTTGGTCGCGCTTGGAGAAGGTTTGGCTTCCGGCGTGGGCGTTGTTTCGACCGGGCTTGGCGAAGGCGTTGCAGGAACAGCGGTCGGCGTCGTGGCCGGCGGCGATGGGACGACGGGCGCAACCGTTGCGGTTGGCGATGGTAGCACTGTTTGCTGCGGAGTCGACGCGACTGAAGTGACGACTTCGGTTTTCTTTTGCGAACGCCACATCCAAAGCGCGAGGATGAGACCAATTACAAGAATCACCGCGCCGATGAGAACCGGTCCCCGTTTCATCGGAGACTGTTGTCCGCCGGAGGCAGCGCGCTGTTTCAGCACGACTTCTGCCGGTGGCGGTTGCGGCGAGACTGCGGCGGTTTCGTGCTCCGCCGAAGATGGTCCGAGTAACTCCCGGATCGCGGCGGCCACGGGCGGAATATGTTTCGAGAGCGGGTGGGTGAGCGCATCGAGCCAATGTGGAGCACTCAGGTAGTACCTTAGATCGTCACTGAGCGGAATGTCTTCGATCCGCAGCCGGATGATGGGCACATGACAATCGACGGCGAGCTGCACTTCGCGCAGCACCTGCTCCGAGCTGTTCGAATGCTGGGAGAAAATCATCAGCATTACCTTGCTCTGCTGAATGGCCCGCGTGATTTCGCCCGGGAAGGAACGACCCGGCCGCACATCGCGGGGCGCTACCCAGCACTGGATGCCGGACTCTTCCAAGGCCGCGCAGATGGTTTCCGCCACCTTTTTGTCCTGGGCCGAGTGGGAAATGAAAACGTCGCGAGACATGGCAAGGATCGAGTCGGCCCGGTTTTACTTATTCCCAGCGCAACCGGCAACGGAATTGATGGGCGCGCCATAATCCGGCCTGACGGAAATCGCTCGCCAAGAATTTTTCGGCGAATTAGAAGTCGATCACATGCCCCTTCAATTAATTAGCGCTTTGGGGCTGATCGCGATGCTGGCTTGCGCGTGGTTGTTCTCCAACAATCGCAAACGATTTCCCTGGCGCACGGTGATCTGGGGGATGGTCCTGCAATTTGGTTTCGCGATTTTCATCCTGAAAACGCCGATCGGGCTGCGGCTCTTTCAGGGCGCCCAGGTGGCGATGGACAAGCTCAACGAATACGCCTACGAGGGCGCGAAAATGGTGTTCGGTCCGTTGGGCGATGGCGAAACCCTACGCAGGGTGTTCGGTTCCTCGGGAGGATACGTGTTTGCGATCTCGGTCACGGCCACGATCATCCTGATCTCGTCGCTCTCCTCGCTTCTTTATTATTGGGGCGTCCTCCAAAAAGTCGTCGCGGGTATGGCCTGGGTGATGATGAAAACGATGCGGACCAGCGGGAGCGAAAGCCTCGCCGGCGCGAGCAACATCTTCCTCGGGCAAACGGAAGCCGCGCTCCTGATCAAACCGTACCTGCCGAAGATGACGCAAAGCGAGATGATGGCGCTCATGACCACCGGCATGTCCACGATCGCCACCGGCGTGATGGCGGTGTATGCGGGGATGGAAGGGTTGAGCGCCGGCCATATCCTGACCGCGTCAGTCCTGGGGGCGCCCGCGGGTTTGCTCGTCGGCAAGATCATGTTTCCGGAAACCGAACCGAGCGAGACGGGCGAGCGCTGCCATTTCGAAACGAAAAAAACGGCGACCAACAGCCTCGATGCTCTCTGCACGGGCGCGAGCGAAGGGGTCATGCTCTCGATCAACGTCATGGGAATGCTGATCGCCTTTGTCGCGATCGTCGCGCTTTTGAATGGCCTGATCGTCTGGCCGCAACAGGCACTGGGCGTGGCCGCGCCATTCACCATTCAACAAATGCTCGGGTGGGTGAACGCGCCCTTCGCCTTTCTCATCGGCGTGCCCTGGAACGATTGCCCGCTCATCGGCGGAATCCTCGGCGAACGCATCGTGCTGAACGAGTTTGTGAGCTATCTCGATCTCTCGAATTTTGTGAAAACGCATCCCGACGGCGTGGACCCGCGGTCGGTTACGCTCGCTAGTTACGCGTTGTGCGGTTTCGCGAACTTCTCCAGCATCGCGATCCAAATCGGCGGTATCGGCGCCCTCGCCCCCGGGCGCCGCCATGATCTGGCCAAGCTCGGCTTCAAATCGATGATCGCGGGCGTTCTCGCCTGTTATCTGTTCGCCGCGGTGGTTGGCGTGATCATCTGAACCGGCCCGTTTCCCGGGCTATACGCGGATTTCAGGGTGGGTTGCCCGGCGTTCAAAAATAATTTCGGGAAGTTGAATTTTTTTCTCGTGACTCGCGGGATCGGAGCGTAAAACCGAGCCTTCATGAGAAAACCCGCCTTAACCCTATTCGTTCTTTTTCTATTAATGGCCCTCGTGGCTGTTCCGGTACGTCTTGGCGCGCAGGGCGTTACTTCATCCGCTTTGGGCGGGACTGTCACCGACGCTTCCGGAAACGGGGTCGTCGGTGCGGAGGTAACCGCCGTCGATACCTCCTCCGGCTCTCGCTACACTGGCGTCACCCGCGCAGGTGGCCGCTGGGATATCGCCAACGTTCGGACCGGTGGCCCGTTCCGGGTCACGGCCTCGGCCAATGGTCAAACCGCCACAAGATCGGGCATCTTTACCACCCTGATGCAGACGGCCGAAGTAAATCTGAAATTAGGCGCGGGCGCGGGCCCCGCGGAAAAGGCACCGACGACGACCACCTCCGCCGAGGGCGCCACCACGGAGCGTGTCGTGGTTTCCGGCACTGCCGTCGAAGATCTTTACAGCTCGGATCGTACTGGCACCAGCACCTACGTGGACCGGAAGGAGATCAACAATCTACCGACCATCACTCGTAGCCTGAATGATTACATCCGGCTCACGCCGCAGATCAGCACGCTCGGCCGCCAGGGCGCATCGGCCGCCGGACAAAACAACCGTTCCAACAACATCCAAATTGATGGCGCGACGATCAGCGACGCCTTCGGCCTGGCGACGTCGGGCGGCGGCACGGGCGCGCCGACGGAAAGCGCGGAGCCGATCAGCCTCGACGCGATCGATCAATTTCGCGTCAACATCGCGCCTTTCGATGTGCGCGAGAGCAATTTCGCCGGCGCCTCCATCAATGGCATCACCCGGAGTGGCGACAATACCTTGCACGGATCTATTTACGCCGTCGGCCGCAACGAGAGCCTGGTCGGGGAAGGACCGCCGAGCCGCATGCCAGTAGCGGCCTTCCACGATTACACCTACGGCTTGCGCCTGGCCGGCCCGATTTTTAAGGACGTCGCCTTTTTCTTCGTCAGCTACGAAGAGAAACGCGCCCTTGTCCCCATCATCGGGGACACCTCGAGATTCCCGCTCGCGAGCGTGCAGAACATCATCGACATCACCAAAAACCAGTATGGATTTGATCCGGGCGGCACCGGGCAGGAGTCGACCATCATCGAGGACAACAAGTTCCTGCTGAAACTCGATTGGAACGTCCTCCCGGGCCACCACGCCTCGCTCACCTACAACAACGTCGTCGGCACCAACCAATTCGGTCTCGCCCGGGGAACGACCTTCGATCTCAAGAGCCGCCAATACACCAAACCAATCAAGTTTGACTCGCTGACGCTGCAGATCTTCGACACCTGGACTCCCAGCTTCTCCACGGAAACGCGGGTCGTTTTCAATAACACCAGCGCGGAACGCGTGCCCAACGGCATCTTCCCGCAGGTGATCATAAACGAAACCTACGGTGACGTGCGGTTCGGCTCAGAGCAGTTCAGCCAGGAAAACTTCCTGAACCAGGAGCAGATGGAGGTGACGCTAAATGGCACCTATACTCTCGGCAACCACGAGTTCCTGATCGGAACGCAAAACGAATTCATCGCTTTCGAGAACAAGTTTCTCCGGGATTTCTTTGGCGCCTATAATTTCCGGGCGAGCGCCGCCATCCCTGCACTAGGTATTCCTGCCTTCACGGCCACCCAGAATTACCAGCGCGGCGCTCCGACGAATTATGCCGTAACTTTCCCCACGGTCCCGGGCACCATCCCGATCACGGAGGTGCGCCTGTTCGATTTCAGCGGTTACATCCAGGATAAATGGAAGATTCGCCCGAACCTGGTGCTCACGGCCGGCATCCGCATCGACGCCCACGTTTATCCGGATGATCCGTTCTACAATGCGACCTTTGCCACCCGCTTCCCCGGCCGCGACACCTCCAAAATTGACGGCGACATGATCTATTCGCCCCGAATCGGGTTCAACTGGGATGTCTTCGATAACAAAAAGACGCAGGTGCGTGGCGGAACAGGAATTTTCGGCACGCGCACGCTCGGTGTTTTGTATACCAACCAATACGGCGGCACTGGCGTTGACTTTCAGCGCCTTTCCCAGACTTTCGGTGGTACCGGCAACGTGCCTTTGACGCCTGGCTTCTTTAGCACCAGCACCACCAATCCACCCCGTCCAACGGGAGGAAGAACCCTGTCCCCGGAAATCGATATCACCGACAAGGATTTCGAGACGCCTTACAGTTGGCGAAACAGCCTGGCGGTCGACCAGAAGTTGCCCTTCTTGGGCATCATTGCGACGATCGAAGGCCTCTATACCAAGTCGCTGAAAGCGGTAACCGAAAGAAACATCAATCTGGCGCCGCTGGTCAGGATTAGGCCCGAAGATGGCCGTCCCGTTTTCGGCGGACCCGCCAGGGATCCGAACTTCGATCGCGTCATCCTGCTGGCCAACACGAACAGCGGTTATTCCTACAACCTGACGGGGCAACTCGAGCGGCCGGATCCGGGCGATGGCTGGTATGCCAAGTTCGCCTACACCTATGGCCGGGCCTACGATGTGAACAGCACCACCTCGAGCCAGGCGGCGTCGAATTTCGGGTTCAATCCCGTGGCCGGCAATCCGAACATCGACACCTTGAGCATCTCAGACTTTGAATTGCGCCATCGGTTCCTGGGGGTCCTGACCTACACCCACGCGTTTTGGAAAGGGTGGGAC
>JALYIN010000433.1 GCA_030775765.1 Verrucomicrobiota bacterium | reverse complement strand
CCGCGAAGATGAGAAGGGAAGAGCGCCGCAAATAGGACGAGAAGGGGGAGATCAAATTGGCGCCGCATGCATTGTTTCTAGCCGAGCGCGCCGACTTCAACAACAAACACAAATGCGGCGGAGCGTTATTGCGCTCCGCCGCATGTTTGCGATTGCCGGGCAGGCGTCGTCGCCCGCGCTAAAGTTATTCGCCTTGGAAGGCGATTGTTCGGACTAAAATTCGAGCTCGAGCCCTTTCTCGCAGAAATCGAATTTGACCGGCTTGCCTTCTTCGCCGCTTTCCCAGACGGCCTTGAACCACTGGTGGCAAGAGCTGCCGTTGGTCGATTTATCCCAAGCCAAGGTCATCGTCTCGCCCGGCTTGATGCCCTTACCAATATCGAAAAAGCCGTACTTTTCGCCGTCCTCCGAGACGAGAATCTTCGTGATCAGTTCCTTCGTAGTGTTTTTCACTTTGAAGGAATAATCACCGTCGCCGCCGCGCGCGACCGGTGGGATAAAAGTCGTAACGATCAGAGCGCAGCCAACGAGCAACGCTTTCTTTAAGTGAGTGTGAAATTTCATGGTATTTTTGAGGTCCAGTTAGTTGTTTGATCCAGCGAGCCGATCTTAGCTTGCCGCTTTGCGGCTGCAACTTCAAACCGCAGGAATGCGCAGGTCTCAGTAAACCCGGTAGTCCACCACCTTCCAGCCATTGGATTCCCGGCTAAGAATCACGCGCTCGGCGGCGAGCTTTTTGTTCTCGAAAGACGTCTTGAAAAGAATGCTTTCGTAGTGTCCGTCCGGCGCGCCCGTCAGTTTCCGCGTGTAAGCCGCGCCGATAAAGTTTCTCGAAAGAACCCGCCCAAAAGGCTGGCGCCGGCCTTGCATCGAACGGACGAATTGTTCCTCAGTGGTGGCGGCGCGCAATCGCGCTGGTTCCGCGGCGTAGGCGGCGGCGTAGTCAGCCGAATCGATCGCCGCGAGCCATACCCCCGCCGAGGCGCGCGCCTCCTTTTCGCGAGTCCTTTTTTCGTTGGCGACCTTGGCGACCGACCGATGGATCGCGCACCCTGGGGATAGTCCGATTCCCAGGCAGGTCAGGACAAGCAAAGCGCGACGCATGCCTCGACGGTGTAGAGCGTGCCGGGCGAACTCGCAATTCCAAAAGCGACGGTGGACATGAGCGGAACCCCCCGCTTCTCCAGACGGGGGCGGTCATCCGTAAGGAATGACCGGGGGAGCGGGGGATTCTGGGGGAACAATTAGGCGCTGGAGGAACAGCACATTTTGGTACTGTTGCCCGTCCACCAGCTACTACGACTTCTGGAATGCGAAGTTCGAAAATTTCTTCTGGCTCGCCGCGTGCGGCCCTCGGCGCGCGTATTTTTGGACGAGCGGGGGCCTGGAACAGCCCCTTACTTCTTCGTCCGCACGACCACGGCGGAAATATCGGCCGCGTCTACGGCGGCGTCGAAAAAGTCCGCGCCGGTCAACTGCGCGAGGTGCACTAGCTTGTCGCCAACCTTCGCGATCTTGCCGCCGATCTTCTCGCCGGATTTCATCCGCAGCTCCACAACTTGCCCGACGTTTTTCTGGAGAGTTCCCAGGATCGTATCGCTGGTTTGCAAGTCAATCTTGCCTTGCGCGAAGACATCCGAGCAAGCGAGCGCGACAATGAACCCGATGAGAAGCAAGATGCCTTTCATTTAACTCCGTTGTGTCGGGAGAACCGTGCGCTTAGCCAGCGAATTATAAAGCAAACGCAGCGCTCACGATGATAATGACGTTGGCAGGCGGAAGGCCTGCCCTAGAATTTCTCATGAACGAAATCGCGGCTAACCTTCAGGGGGTGCGAGCGCAAATCGGGGAGGCGGCAAAAAAAAGCGGCCGCCCTCTCGACGAAATCGAGCTGGTCGCCATCTCGAAGACCCACGAGGCGGAGAAGGTTCGCGCCGCCTTCGATGCCGGCCAGCAGCTCTTTGGCGAGAGCCGCGTTCAAGAAGCGCGAGTGAAGATTCCGCTGTTGCCGTCGGCCGCGCGTTGGCATTTCGTCGGGCGGCTTCAAAAAAACAAGATCCGCCACGCCCTTCCGCTCTTCGAGCTTTTTCACAGCGTCGATTCACTCGACCTCGCCCAGCAGATAAACCGCATCGCGGAGGAGGAAGGCTCGCATCCGCGCGTCCTGCTGGAAGTGAACATGGCGGGAGAGGGGAGCAAGATCGGTTTCGCGCCGGTCGTGTTGCAGAGTCAGATGCAAACCCTTCTCGAGCTACCACGCCTGACGATCGAAGGCCTGATGACCATTCCGCCGCTCGCTCCCGAGGCGGAAGCATCCCGTCAATATTTCGCGGCGTTGCGCGAACTACGCGATCGATGCACGAGCGAATTCCAGATGGCGCTGCCGCATCTTTCCATGGGAATGACCGGTGATTTTGTCGTCGCCATCGAAGAAGGCGCCACGCTCGTCCGCGTCGGCACAGCGATTTTCGGAAAGCGCACGCCGGCGCGGCTGCGTGATCAAGGGGGCGATATTTGATGCCTCTTGCGCTGAAGGATGTGCAGTTAATCGGAGACGAGTTGGCCATGCGCTGGAGTGATGGCGTAGAATCGTACCTGCAGGTCGAACGTTTCCGGCGGGCATGCCCATGCGCGGTGTGTGGCGGTGAACCGGATGTCCTGGGAAATATTTCGCGGCCCGATGTCACGTACACGCCGTCCAGCTTCGAGCTGGTAGGTTGGCAACTCATCGGCGGCTATGCGCTTCAGCCCCGTTGGGCTGACGGCCACAGCACCGGACTCTATTCGTTTCAGTATTTGCGGCGCCTCACCGCGGTCTCCTCGTAGTCGCGCTCGTGAGCGAGGGGGCGGGGATCCGGCACGAACACGTGTAAGAGGAAGAGCAAGAGTGGACCGGAACCAGCTATTGACGGCTCTGGTAAGGTTTACATCCCCATGACGCGAACCATCAAAGCATCGCTGCTCTTTAGCGTTTTCGCGCTCTGCGCTTTGGGCGCGATCTTTTCGCCAAAAGAAAAGCGAGAAAATCGCGAACAGCCGACCCAGGTCGTCCCCGTAAACAATCACCAGTCGCATCGGGGTATTGGGCTGCGTGTGTAAACACGCCTCAACGAGGGGCGATTTGAAATCGCGTTTGTCAGAACGGCGGTTTCATACCGCCGTTCCCTGAAGGGTTCACTGCGGCATCGTTACCCGGAGCAACGACGCGCACTCGCCGATCGGTCGGACCTCGCGATCATTCAATTCTGCCGGCACGAGAAAGAAATCGCCGGCTTTGAATTGCCGTCCGGCGCACTCGAGTTCGCCGGTCAGGCAAACGACAATGGCAAAGCGGCCGCGGTCAGCGATCTCGCGTTCTCGCTCGATCTCCCATTTGTCGATTTCGAAGAGCTCATTTTTGACGAGCGACTCATCTTTCGGGCGCAGTAATGCGGGCTCAACGTCGCCAAAATCCACGCACTGCATCGCCTCAGCGATGTGCATCTGGCGTGGAGCGCGCCGTTTTTTCGCCCGGTTCCAATCGTAAATGCGGTAGGTCGTATCGCTGTTCTCCTGGATCTCAACCAAAACGTTCCCGGCACCGAGCGCATGCATTCGGCCGCTCGGGAGAAAAATTGCGTCGCCGGTCTTCACTTCGAGAGCATGGAGATGCTTCTCCACTTTTCCCTGCGCGAGCGCCTTTGTGAAAACTTCCCGCGTCGTTCCATTCTTTACGCCGGCATAAAGGCGCGCTTTCGGCGCCGCGTTCGCCACATACCACAGCTCCGACTTCGACTCGCCGCCGAGTCGCTTCGCGATTTCCCGCGGGGGATGCACCTGGAGCGAAAGGTTTTCCTGCGCGTCGAGCAGTTTGGCCAGGACAGGAAAACGAGCAAAGTCCGCTACCTTCCCAAAAATCTCTTCCCGATGTTTGCACCAGAGCTCATGCAGGGCTGCGCCGCGCAACGGCCCTTCGTGCACCACGCTCTGGGCCTCCGGCCGATCCACGATTTCCCAGGATTCGCCGATTAGCGCCGCCGACGGCAACCGTTTTCCGTAGAGCGATTCCAGCCGGCGCCCGCCCCACACCCGCTCCATAAAGAGCGGCTCGAAAACGAGGGGGTGAGGAAGCTGGGGTGCGGTCACGTGGCGAGATTAGCACAAGGCGCCCGGTTGTGGTTTCGTTTTTGGTGCGTTGGTTTCTGAAATACTGGCTGCCGGTCCTGGCTTGGATGCTCTTCATTTTCATCGGATCCACTGACCTGCTTTCCGCGGAGCACACCTCGCGATTCATCGCCCCGTTCCTGCGCTGGTTGGCGCCCAATGTTTCAGATGCAACAGTTGCCTCCGTCCAGCTCGTCGTCCGCAAGTGCGCCCACCTCGCCGAATACGCGATCCTCACCGCACTTTTTTTCCGGGCGTTTCGCCAGCTTCAGCGGGGACTCGGCCGTGCTTTTGCCATTGGCTTCCTCAGCGCGGCCCTTTACGCCGTGCTCGATGAATTTCATCAATCCTTCGTCGCCTCCCGAACCGCCTCTCCCTGGGATGTTCTGATCGATTGCGCCGGAGCGCTGGCTGGCGCCTCCATCTATTGGCGTATGATCCGCGATCGAAAATCCACAATGGCCGTGGGAGCGTCTTGACCAATCATCGATCACCGATCACTGTTTCACCCTTCGCGGCTCCGCCGCGTCCCCGGGCCTGTAGCTCAGTTGGTTAGAGCATGCGCTTGATAAGCGCAGGGTCGCTGGTTCGAGCCCAGCCAGGCCCACTTCTTCGCGCCTTTTCGTTCGCGCGAATCCAGAACTTCGCTACGGTAACGGACTTTCGTGAAACTTTCGGTCGCCGCTCTCGCCATCATTGCTGTTTTTTCGTGTTCGCGTCTGCGCGGGGAAGACGCCCCGGCAAGCAAAGGGGTGACTGTTCCGCCGGTGGAATTCAAGCACTCGACGCTGCCGAACGGCCTCGAGGTTTACAC
>JALYIN010000432.1 GCA_030775765.1 Verrucomicrobiota bacterium | reverse complement strand
ACGCAGGAGTGATGCTGGACGATGACAAGAAGAAGCCGAGTGAGCAATCGCTCGAGGTCTGGCGAAAGACGTTTGAGACAAATTTGTTCGGCCTGATCGCCACCACCCAGGCCATGCTGCCGCTCCTGCGCAAAAGCGCCGCCGGCCGGATCGTGAATCTCTCCAGCATTCTCGGGTCGATCCATTTCCACGCCACGCCCGGTTCGCCGACTTACGATAACAAAGTGGCCGCCTACAACGTCTCGAAGTCCGCCGTGAACGCCTTCACGGTCCAACTCGCCTATGAGTTGAGGGATACGCCGATGAAAGTGAACGCGGCGCATCCCGGTTGGGTGAAAACCGAAATGGGAGGCGAAGGAGCGACGATGGAAATTTCGGATGGCGCTAAGACGAGCGTAGCGCTCGCGACCGTCGGCGCGGATGGACCGAACGGCGGGTTCCTGCACTTGGGCGAGACATTGCCGTGGTGAAGAGACGATGAATTCACTCGTCCCCGAACTTATTTGGAGCGACGGCGATTTGCCGGGTGCGCCTGCCGCGCCGGCGAACCGCCACGACGAAGAGCTGCTGGATTCGTATTCCAAGACGATCGCCGCTGTCGTGAACCGGGTCGCGCCGACGGTGGTGAACATCCGCGTGTTAAGTGGCGAGCGCGGCCAGGGCGGCGGCTCAGGCTTCATCGTCGCGCGAGATGGATTCATCCTGACGAACAGCCACGTCGTCCAAGGAGCGAATGAGCTCGAGGTAACTCTGCATGATTCCCGGGTTTTTCCCGCACGGGTGGTGGGGACCGATCCTGAGACCGACCTGGCAGTCATACGAATCGACGCGCCAGACATTCAGCATGCGCGTCTCGCAGATTCAGCGCAGATCCGCGTGGGACAAATCGCAGTGGCCGTGGGATCGCCCTACGGATTCCAGCAGACGGTCACCGCCGGGATCGTGAGCGCGCTCGGGCGCTCCATGCGTGCGGAGTCGGGCCGCTTGATGGACGAGATTATTCAGACCGATGCGGCGCTGAATCCCGGGAATTCCGGCGGCCCGCTCCTTAACAGCGCGGGCGAAGTCATCGGCGTGAATACCGCCGTGATCCTGCCGGCGCAGGGAATTTGTTTCGCCATTGCAAGCAATACCGCGCGCTTCGTCACGGGATGGCTGATCAAGGACGGTTACATTCGGCGCAGCTCGATCGGCGTGGCGGGCCAGAACGTGCCGCTGCATCCGCGCGTGGTCCGTTTCCACAAATTGCCTAACGACCGCGGAGTGCTGGTCATGGAAGTGGAACCGGGCAGTCCCGCCGCGGTGACGGGATTGCAAAAGGGCGACACCATTGTCGGCTTCAAAGGCCAGCCGATTTCAACCGTGGACGATCTGCACAAGAACCTGGTCGCTTCTGAGATTGGGGTCCCTTCGCCGCTGATGTTCCTGCGCGGAACCGAAAAGCTTTTCCGGATGGTGGTGCCGCGGGAATTGCCGCCCGCCAGAGCGCTGCGTCCCGAGAAGCGAAATTAGGGAACGGTCGGGAACGAATCGCGGGCGATGGTCGGGCCGCCGGGATTCGAACCCGGGACCTCTTGAACCCCATTCAAGCGCACTACCAAGCTGTGCTACGGCCCGATGACGCGGCCACTATTCACCGCGAGCCTTGCGATTGCCAAAAACTTTTCGACACGCTACTCAGCGTCTTTTGTCCATGCGGTCAGGAACACCTCGATCAGTTCCGGCAGTTCATCGCTGTAACCGCCTTCGAGAATCGCACCGGCGGGAATATTTGTTTCGCGGAGCCATTTGCCGAACGTCGCAAAATCTTCGGGCTGCAGTGTCATCTCGGTAATCGGGTCGCCGGCATAAGCGTCGAAGCCCGCGGAGACGAGGAGCAGATTCGGTTTGAACGCGATCAACTGGTCGAGGGCTCGGCGCACTTCCTCCACATGCGCGAGTCGCGGCGTGAGCGGCGCTACGGGAAAATTGTGGACGTTGCCGAACGAGCGCGTGCCAGTCCCTGGGTAACCCGGGAATTGATGAATCGATGCGAACGCGATCCGCGGATTGCCAGCCACGATATCTTCCGTCCCGTTGCCGTGATGCGCATCGAAATCCCAGATGGCGACGCGTTTGGCGCCATTCTCCAACGCATCCAGCGCCGCGATAGCGATGTGGCTAAAATAGCAGAAGCCCATTGCGCGATCGCGGGTCGCATGATGTCCCGGCGGTCGCATGAGGCTGAACGCCGGATTCCCTTGCATCGCTTCTCGCGCGACGGCGAGCGCCGCACCGGAAGCGCGCGCTGCATGGTCGTAAATCCCGGGATACGCCGGCGTGTCCGCGTCGAAAGCGTGCGCTGCCGCCCGGATTTGCGCGAGGTATTCCCGTGAATGCGCCCGCAGAAGCGCGTCTTCGCTCGCCGGTTCCGGTTTCCGCCATTCCCACTTGGGATGGCGCTCTCGCAGCAACGGAACCGTCCGTTCGATCCGCGCCGGCCGTTCGGGGTGGCCGGGCGCGAAGTATTCCGTGCAGCGCGGATCGTTAAAGATAATCACAACAAAGCGGCGCGGGCGGTTGGAGACGTCGGCGCCTCGTCCCTCTTCGGCACCCGGAGCGAGACGACGAGTAGGGTAAGCGCGAACGCGAACATGGGATCTCTAAAAAGCCTCGAGATGCGAGAATCGTGGTCTGCGGCACAGAAGCATGGCGGCCTTGCCGCTACTCGGCGTCGTCGTTCGGCGACGGCGCCGGGGTCGTATCGGGGGATTCTCGCGGCTTTTTGCGGCCTTGCTTCAATCCGCCAGAACTCTCGGAATCCGGCTTCTCACTGGAAGGGGGTGCAGATCGGCGAGGCGTGGTGCGGGGACCAAACTTGGCTGAGGGCGATGGTCCCGTGGAAGGTGAATCTTCGGGCTCCACGTTTTGCCGCGGCGAGATCAGGGAATGAGGCGACGAACTCGATTTGGGTGAGGCGGAAGATCTCGGAGACGGAGACGGGGAAGGGGACGGTTTCGGCGAGGCGGTTACGCTGGGACCCGTTGTCGGGCTCGGGGACGATTGCGGGGCGGGAGTCGAAGAGAAGAGGGTAGTGCCGTTGTTTCGTTTCATGTTCCAGTTAAACACGGAACCGTTCGCGAGCGCTTTTTCCATGCTTGCCGCCGTGACGACATCCCCGCCGCTGAACGGGCCGAGGGTCTTGTTGGTAGGAATCGTGGCCGTCGGCGGCTGACCCACCGGCATGGGATCGTAGGTTTCGTCGATGGCTGGTTTGATTTCCTTGCCGCCAAGCTGACTCGTTAGGTTCGCCATCGTGACCGGCGTCCCGGTGCTGGCCTTGGTGTCCGCGGCCCATTTCGTCTTGGCCGAATCGATCTGGCGAAGATTCTCCAGGATCTGGTTTTCCTGTCTGCGCTCCACGGCGCCGATCGCGACCCCGGTGGTGTAAACGGGTCCGAAAAGGGAAATCGGAACCAGAAGAATCGCGGCGAGAATGATAAGGGCGCCTTTGGCCACTGCGCCCCGCACGATAACGATAATTCCCATGACGATCGCCGCTATGGCGACCGGCCAGACCAGGACCCACGCGCCGCAGCCGAGGAACGGAATGAACGAGATCACCAGCGTGATTCCGATGAGAAGCCAGCTGATCACCCCGAGGATTTTTGTGCTGCGGGCGGGTTGGGCTGGTTGAACAATGGAAGCGTTTGGCCGGAGCGCGCCGGGTGCGGGCGCTACGGGCGAGGGTTTCGGTGCAGCGGGAGGCACGGGCGCGGGCGCCAGTGTCGCGGTAGCCGCGGGAGGAGCTACCACGCCAGCCACGCTGGAGAGCGGGGCCCACGCGGCGGCCCCTTCATACCAGGCCAGGTCTGAGGCAGCGAAGGTTCCATCCGCCAGTTTGCGATTCACTTCCTCCAGGGAAAAAGGCCCGAGCTGCTGGCCGTTCTTGCCGACAAATATTTGCATCCCGCACCTTCTGACGGAAACGCCGCCGAAGATCAAGCCGCTTCCGGTTAAGACTTGTCTTTTCGCGGAGGCTAGCCATCCATGTGCGATGAGAAGCCCGCTTCTGGCCATCGCGCTCGCCCTGTCCCTGGTCGCCGCCGCTCGTGCGGACGAAGTGGACTGGACGCCGGCAGCGAACATGGACCATCAGCTTTTCCCTTCGATGATCATCGCGACCGCGACGGTGCGCCCGGTCGAGCCCGACGATAAAGAAGCGGAAACACCGGATCCCTATTTGCTCGGCGAACGTTTCGGGCTCCTGGGCGTTTCGGTAAAGGCGCCGGCGGAAAATGCCAAAGTGAAAGTCACCATCAAGGAAAACGAGCTGATGGCGACGTCGTCCTGGAGCGGGGAACTGGCCGAGGTCGGGAAGGATTATTTCATCGCGCCGAAAGTGAATTACAAATTCGCGAAGCTGCGGCAGATGACGCAGCAGGTCCCTTTGAACGTCTCTTTCGAGGTCGAAGTGGATGGCGAATCCGCCGGGGAAAAGCATGAGACCCTTACCGTCCGGTCGATCAACGATTGTCCCTTCGGTGTCGCCAATTCCGAGGAGACGCTCAACGACGAAAACTTCATTGAAGGCAACGCCGCCCTCGGCTGGATGTTCGCTGCCTACGTCAACGAGAACCACCCGATGCTCGACAAGATTCTTCAGGAAGCGCTCGAAACAAAAATCGTCGGCGCCTTCCGCGTGACCACGCACGAGCACGACGAAACGCTCAAGCAGGCCTTCGCTCTTTGGTCCGCCCTGCAAAAACGCGGGCTCCAATACAGCTCTACCACGACCACGCCCGGCGGCTCCGAGACGGTCCAGAGCCAGTACGTGCGCTTCATCGATCAATCGCTCACCAATACCCAGGCCAACTGTGTCGATGGGAGCGTTCTCTTCGCTTCCCTTCTGCGCAAAATTTCGATCGAGCCGTTCCTGGTCACCGTTCCCGGCCACATGTATGTCGGTTTCTATCTCGGCGCCGGAAAATCGCAGTTCGTCGGTCTCGAAAGTACCGTGCTCGGCCTGCCCGATGTCGCGGACGAAAAGAAAGCCGGCGATCCCGCCGCGCTGACCGCGTTGCGCGAAAAAATGGACGCCGCCGTGCGCGCTCGCCGCGATTGGAAGACCTTCGCGAAAGCAGTCCAGGTCGGTACCGAGGACCTAACGAAGAACAAAGCCAGGATAGACGAGGGTGGCGATCCTACCTACCAATGGATCGACCTGTCGGAAGCCCGCGCCCAAGGGATCATGCCGATCCCGTTCTCCGCCGCGCCCTAACGAGTCATCGTGCCGCGCGCGAGAACGGCTGTTCTTTTGTCTTGCTAGGGTAGGCGTTGATCTATAAGCCGGGGAAGACCAACGCGGTCATCTAGCCTCATGAAAAACAAAACCTACTTCAGCCTGGCAGCGCTTTTCTCCGTCCTCCTTTTTGTCTCCACGCGCGCCGAAGCGCAGTTGAGTTACACCGTTACAGACCTGGGCACGCTCGGCGGTACGACGAGCACCGCGAATGGCGTTTCCGGCCCAGGGCACAACGTGCACGGAATGATTGTGGGCTCTTCGACGCTGCCTGATGGCACCGAGCACGCCTTCCTTTGGGTAGGCGGCCAGATGTACGATCTTAATACCCTCTGCGATCTTTCCCTCACCGAGTTCAAAGTCCTGACGGTCGCGAAGTCGATCAGCGATTCCTGCCTTATCATCGGCGACGGCGTCACGAATACGGGGGAGAAACATGCGTTCCTGCTCACGCCCACGGCGATCGATGGCGGGAATTGGTCGTATGTGTGTTGCCAGTGGGTTTGGATCCAGGACGGTGGCGGCTGGTGGTGGGAGACGGATTGTGGGTGTTACAAGTGGCATGGTGGTCCCGGGGAACATCCGCCTTGTCCGCCGCAACCGCCCCATTGCTGGTGGTGGCCGCTGCCCTGCCCGCCGAATTGCCACTGTCCGCCGCCGCCTCCGCCGCCTAACTATTGCTACTGCTGCATCAACGGGCGCATCGTCCTGATC
>JALYIN010000431.1 GCA_030775765.1 Verrucomicrobiota bacterium | reverse complement strand
GGCTTCTTCTGCGCTTCGAGACACCGAGCGGTCCTCGCACGACTCTGGCGGATTGTCTGACCAATCCCACCGCGATGACACTCGACGACAAGACCGGCACGCTTTACGTCACGGAACTCGGTGGTCGCATCGCTGCCATCCCGGTCGCAGCCGAGGCTTACCATTCCGATGCGAGCATCGCTCCGACGGTGCTCAACATCTCGGCGCGAAGCCGCGTTGACATTGGAGACAACGTCATGATCGCCGGGTTCATCGTCGGCGCGGGCGTTGGCGGTGGCGATGCCAGGTTCATCGTGCGCGCAGTCGGGCCTTCGCTTAGTAGCTCCGGCATTGCCAACCCTCTGCCCGACCCAATGCTCGAGCTGCACGATGGGAACGGCGCCGAGGTTGCGCGAAACAACAACTGGAAGGACACACAGCAAGCCGAGATTGAAGCGACGGGAATCCCGCCGAAGAACGATTTGGAATCGGCCATTGTTGCCACCCTCGCGCCCGGCACCTACACCGCGATCGTGCGTGGCGTGGGCGGGACGACGGGCATCGCCGTGGTGGAGATTTATGCGCTCAATTGACGATGCGAACACACATTCAGGCGTCAAGCTCGCCAAGAAAAGATAGATGCTTGCTTATCTAAACGGCACGCTGTCGGTATCGAACTTTGCTCGCCTGCTTCATCTCAGCCCTGCTCCTGGCGGGCGGAGCGGCGGTGACGGGAGGGTTGACTTGCGCCCCGAGGCGTTGAATGAGCAAGCGGAACATGAAAGACCTGGACGTATACCTGAACGATCACCTCGCCGGTTCGGTGGGTGCGCTCGAATTGCTCGATCGCCTGATCGACGCTTGCGAGGGCCAACCGCTCGAACGATTCTTCAGAGATTTGCGGTGCGAGGTTGACGAAGATCAAGCGCAGCTGAAAGAGCTAATGGCGAAGATGGGCGTGGCTGAGAGCTCGCTCCGAAAGACCGGCGCGTGGCTGGCTGAAAAGCTTTCGCGATCCAAGATCGAGCTGGGAGAGGGAGACATCGGCATCTTCCTCGCCCTGGAAGCGCTGATTATCGGCATCACGGGGAAGCGGTCGCTCTGGCGCGCGCTGGAGGCCGCGTCTAGAACCATCCCGGCGCTCGGCAGACTGGACTACTCAGGATTAGAGAAGCGCGCGATTGAGCAGTGCGAACGCGTGGAGGCGCGGCGCCTGGAACTCGCACGCACGGCTTTCAAAATGAATTAGCGCCGGAGGTTCTCCCATTTTGTTCTTGAGTGGGAGAAGCGAACCAATCACGCTCAATGCGTGAGAGCTGCGAGTGCCGTCGAAAGCCCGGGAGCTCTAACGCATTTCGTCACGACGCGTTGGAGCTTGATTCGCCCCCACCCTGGCGCCGGGACTCCGAGCAAAATCGATCCAGGTCTAGCGCAGCTCTGCCAGATTTACTGGCACCCGATCTTCACCTTTATCTATCGCCTCGGTTATTCCGGGCCAGACGCGCAGGATCTGACGCAGGATTTTTTCATCATGATCATGGAAGGAAATCTTCTTCAGGTGGCCAATCCAAAACGGGGTCGCTTCCGGTCGCTGCTGCTGAAGTCGCTGACAAATTTTTTGATCGATGCCGCGGCGAAACAGGGTCGGCATAAACGCGGCGGCCGGGTGCAATTTGTCTTCCTGGAAAGCTGGATGGCGGAGGCGCGCCCTCAGTTGTTCCTGCCGAGGGCGGCGATGGAATCTGCCCCACCGGAAGCATTATTCGACGCCGGCTGGGCAGCGGCGATCGCCGAGGAGGCGTTGCGCGGGCTGCGCCTGGAGTGCGAAAGCAAAGGCCGCCGTCGCGTCTATGAAGTCCTGCACCCCTATCTCACATCCGAACGCTCCGAGATTTGTTACGAGACGCTTTCTCGCGCGCTGGGAGTGCCGGGGGTGTCAGTCAAGAGTCTGCTCCATCATTTCCGGGTGCGATATCGGTGTCTCCTGCGCGAAGAAATCGCCAAGACCGTCGAATCGGAGGCGAACGTAGACGACGAAATCCGGTATCTCTGCGCGAGCTTGAGCGCGAGCCCCACGGATCGGCCATGAAACTCGACCCCCGGAGCGATTCCACCCTTGCGATTCTCGGGGAACCCGAGGTCTGCGGCGAATGTCATTCGCTTTCGCGGCTCACGAATGGCCTTTGTTTAAATTGTCTGCTGCGCGGCGCACTGGAGGACGATAAGACGCCCTCGGGGAAGGAAGCCTTCAAGGAAGTGCTCGCGGGCGTGAAATCCGGTGATGGCGACTGGCATATCGCGGACCACGAGATTCTCGCTGAAATAGCCCGCGGCGGAATGGGGGTAGTTTACCAGGCGCGGGAACCGCACTCCGATCGAGTGGTGGCGCTCAAATGTGTGCTGACCTACCACGACGATTCCGATCATGTCGTCGCTCGGTTCCGGCGTGAAGCCGAGACGGCCGCGCGCCTCGAACATCCGAACATCGTGCCGATTTATCAGATAGGCGAAACGGCGGACGGCTTTCCTTACTTCACGATGAAGTATGCCGCCGCCGGCAGTTTGCTCCAGGCCCGTGCCTCTCTGCTCCAGCATCCCCACCAGAGCGCTGCCCTGATGGTGAAAGTCGCGCGCGCGGTCCACTACGCGCACGAAAAAGGCGTCCTCCATCGCGACTTGAAACCTGGAAACATTCTCTTGGACAGCTACGGTGAACCTCTAGTGAGCGACTTCGGCCTGGCAAGATGCGAAGCCGTCTCAAGTTATCTCACCCGGTCGCTGGCCAGCTTCGGCACGCCGGGTTACATCGCCCCGGAACAGGCGGATGGTCCCGCCGCAAACCTGACGCCAGCGGCTGACGTCTACAGTCTCGGCGCGATCCTTTTTGAATTGCTCACTGGCCGCACCCCATTCGTGGGCGATAACGCCTTCGCCGTCATGAAGCAATCGGCCGAACAACCGGCGCCGAAGCTGCGCATCCTCGCACCGAAGGCGGATCGGGATCTGGAAATCATCTGCGCTCGCTGCCTGGAACGCGAACCAAACGACCGTTATCAAAGCGCCGGCGAACTGGCGGACGACCTGAAAAGGTGGCTAGACGATCGGCCCATTCTAGCGGCGGCCCCGGGGATGCCGCTCAGGACGCGCCGTTGGATTCGCCGCAACCGCACCCTCTCGGTTGCCCTGGCTGCCTTGGTGTTAGTGGGAGCAGGTTCGCTGTTCTGGCTCATTCGCGGGCAGAAAATCCAAACCGCCATGCAGGAAAACTATCTGGCTGCGCGGTCCGTGGCGGTCCTGCCTTTTATCGACCTGGATACGGTGACCGGCGATCCCATGGCCGCTGAGTACGTAGCGGACTCACTGCGCAGGCAATTCGAAAACCTGGGACCGGCCCGGGTTGTATCAAGTGCGGCTCCCGGCTGGGCCAGGCTGGAGGATATCCGAAAGGCTGCGCGCGGCGTCAAAGGGCGGGCGATCCTGACCGGAACCGTGCGCAATCTCGAGGGCAAACGCCGCCTCTCGTTTCGCCTGGTCGATCCGGGCAATGGCACGACTCTTTTTTCGACTGTTCTCGATCACGATGTCGTGCGGTCGGCTCCTAACAAAACGGAGGAGTGGGCGCGAGAGATTCACAAATTCTTGAGCGCGGACCACTGGTCGGACCTGATGAACTCAAAGGCGGATCCAGGCGTGCGCAATGAGGCTGCCTACGATGCGATGAAGGCTGGGCGGGAATTAGTTTCCGGCTACACAGTTTATCACCTGGATCAGGCCATCAGTTTGTATCGTAAAGCACTGGCGGTAGAGCCAAATTCGGCCCTAGCTCACGCTTATCTGGCGATGGCCGCTAGCTGTCGATTTCATTTTGTAGCGGACTTGAAATATTTGGAGCTCGGCAAATCGGAGGCTCTCACGGCGCTGGCGCTCGCCCCCAACGAGGTCGAGGCGCATCGCGCCCTGGCAGGGGTCTACTATCAGGAAGGTAAATTCTCCGAGGCTCTGGAGCAGTCTTTCCGGACCATGGAGATAGGAGGAGTTGAGGAAAACATTACCATCTTCCTGGGAATGACTCTCGATAGTCTCGGACGTCCTGACGAGGCACTGAGCTGGTATCGCATCGCGTCCAGGCTTCAGGCGAAGCCCGGAGAAACCGAACCTACACTCGGAGATAGCTGGATGAAGCTGTGCGACGACGAGCAGGCCCTGCGCGCTTACGATAGGGCGAGTGAGCTGCAGCCGGGTTCTGTCCAGGGAGCGGTGGGGAAGGCCCACGTCTATCTATTACGGGGGGAATTCGACGCCGCTCGTGCAATCTGCCTCCAGCGCTTTCACCATACCAATGAGCTAGGCCAAATGGCCCAGGTAGCCGCGCAGATCGAGTTCTTTGCTCGAAATTACACGGCGGCGGAGGAACTGTACGCGAAACTCGCCCAAGCCGATCCTCACGGGGGCGGGTCTTTTTATGGAGCGATCACTTATCGATCTGCCCTTGGTCGCATTAAACAGGCCCTCGGGTCTCAAGAGATGGCCGCCGAGCTTTTGCAGGAATCTCTGGAAACGGAGCGTGCTGCTTTCGATCGGCAGCCCCGCAATGCCGAAATCGCCTATCGCCTTGCGGCTGTCGAAGCCGCCTCGAATTTCACCGAGGCGGCTCTGCAACATCTGCGTCAAGCCGCCGCGCTCGGCTGGATGGACTATCGGTCCCTTCAGAAAGACCCTCGCTTTGATTCCCTCCGCTCCCACCCCGAACTTGATGCTTTTATGACCGGGTTATCCGCAAGGGTTGCGGAGTTGAAAAACAATGCAAACGCGAGAGATCAAAATGAAAAACAAAAAAATTAAAAGTTGGGATACCATGACGAACGATGAGAAGCTCGATCGGCTGACCTCGGTGCTGACGCGCGCCGGATCGGACATCAAGTTTCGAGATCGATGCCTCAGTTCCACGGAGTCAGCCAGGCAGGCTGTAAGTGAGGCAGGCGAAATCGACTTCCCCCGGGATTTTGAGATTGAGTTTCTCACGGCGGAACAGCGGATGAAAAAGCTGGTTCTGGCCGTCCCAGATTTTATTCCAGCGCAGAATGGGAAGGCCGAGGTCCGGCAGGCCGAGGATTACCAGACTTGTACCTATCACCTTTGGAGAGCGTAGTTCCCGGCCTGGCCGTGTTCTCGGCCCATTCCACTGCCTTTCGAATCGCCAGGATGAGTTCGGAAGGGGGCTGCTTCGGCTCCGGGGGCATGTGGCCCCGGGTCCGCCGATTGAAGTAAGGAATATTTAGTTCTCGCAAGGCTTTGATCTCTGCCCGGACGACACTCTTGCTCACTCCGGAGCGCGTGGAAAACTCGCAAACGACCGCGTCACGCTGAGCGGCCGAACGGACGACGGCAGGTCGCAGCGAGGCGCGCAAGATGGCGCCGTATTTTGCGGTGGAGCAGTAAATCCAGCGTCGTTCGCGAGTACCCATCGACTCCAGCCTCCGAAGGAATGCGGCTCGGCGTCCTGCGTTACCCAGCACGCACCGCCACGCTCGGCGGAATCCTGAGACGATCGCATCCGCATGACGGCCTGGTGGGACACTCTGATCGCCGATGTAGGGGAGATGCCCTCCGCGCTGCGCGTGGCCGAGGACGCTGCTCCGTGACTGCAAGCTGCGGCGTCTCGCATTAGGGAAAAAACCAGTGCGATAAAGAACCTCATGCATGCTTTGCGCTTTAGTCGTTGGCGAGACGTGCCACAGCGCATCGATATCTACGAGGACAGGGTGTTCGCCCGCGGCGATAAGATTTTCGCGATGGCAATCGACCGCCTTCAAGAGATACGCCGCCGCAATCAGGCCTCCTAATCGTTCATAGAATCGACGCACACCTGCTTTATTCTGGCATGGCGCGGCTTGCATGTATTCCATCCACGAATAGCCTTTGCGCGGCAGTAGCCGCGGGTTGCGCAGTTTGGGCCGGAAGCCGTTCCTATTTATCCAGGCCAGGAACGAGAACCAAGCCGCCTCACTCTTGCCTGCTCGTGGTTTGTAGATCACGCGAGGGCCTTTGTTGAATTCGATTAATGTAACCGACCGTCCGCCGTGGTGTGCGTCGGATAACCCCAGTCGAATGTCTTTGATCGCTCCATGGAAAGGTTCCTGAATATCCAATCGCGATAGCGCGTGTCGGTCCTTGGCCGCACGCTGGAGAACTTCGGCCACATGGTCGCGCCATTGACGGATACTCAGGCACCAAAGGCTCGCCAAAACCGGGAACTTCTGGAATAGCAAGAAAAGACGGTGGCCCGGTTTGTCCCGCAAGAACATTTGCTCGGTTAGCGCAGCGTTTGAAGACGCAAGACCGAGAGAGTTCATGGCGATCTCGAAACTCTTCCATTCAAGGTCAAGACAAGGACGAGTAATTCTTTCCAAGGATTTTTGGAGTTGGCGTCGGAGGCTAACCCGCGCCTTCGCAAATGTCTGAGCGATGAGGTCAGTTCCGGCCAACCGTTCCAGTTCGCCCCAACCGTAATTGGCTCCCGCGGCACAGAGCTTCGCGAGCAGGGTGCCGCCGCTGGCGCTGAATTTTTGAGCTCCCAGGACATCTAACATTCGGCGCAGTTCCCGACGCGGAGCCAGGAGCGTCGACGAATTGCTTTCGCCTGAGCTTACGACCTTTTCGATCTCCGCCGCGGTAAGACTCATAACCGTCGGCTTCGTCCCTCGTCCGGCGATTCAGGCCGATTAGGCAAGAACATGAAACTGCCGCCAGTGCGCTTCACACTCGGGCAAGAGCTTCTCGTCGCCCACCAGTCGAACAATGCCGATCAGGGAATTGACCTGGCGCTGGGAGCCGTTCGGGAAACGCCATGGCGGCAGTTCCCATTTTGGGCCCACCATAGCCAGGTAACCATTGGGATCGGCCTCAAGCGCGCTTTGCACGACCTCGGAGATAATGTGGCTGCCCACGGGCCCCAGGGTAAGTCCTTCTCCCTTTAGTTCTGCTTCTTTTAGGATGTAGTAGAAGAGCGGTGTGTTTTGTTCAAGGCCGTTCCTGTTTAAGACGCTGCCGGACTGGTTGTAGGTGTCGGTGATTAACTGCGAACTGCTCAGCCGATCATGCTTCCTGATCTTTCCCTGCGCGACCAATGCGTCGGCGGCCTCCTGTCCAGAAGGCAATTGCGCACGCGCCCCGCGGACGAGGGTTCTGACCGGAAGATTCGAGGGATCAATCGACTCGAGTTTGTTCGCGAGTCGGATTGTGCCCGGAGACAGCCCGTGCATGGCACGGCTCACTGATGTATCGATAAAGGAGCTGGAAGCTTGTGCGCCGGAGGTCGGTAACCCATCAAAGAAAGTTCCCCATTCCACGAGATAATCGTCGGGGATTGGCTCGGTTTTTTGACCTAACGGCATTAACTCTTCAATCAAAACCCGTTTCGTCCTGCAATTCAGCCGGTAAGCATTCCGGACCATGCTATGGCCAAAGCGAAACGCCGCCAGCGAGAACTCGATCGGAATGGAAAAGCCCGACCCAGGTTTGCGCGCGATCCGGTGCGCTTGCACATGCCACACATCGTTATGCAGCACGCGCGGCAGATAATCGTGGCGAACGATCCATTGATAATGCCAGCAGACGAGCCGGCGCGCCCGGTCAAACAAAGTGCCGGCGCCTAACGAATCCGCCACACTTGCCATCGCCGGGTTGGTTTGGAGCTGGCGAATGGCTTCGTTGTGAAACTTCAAAAACAAAACGTGCAGTTGACGCAACACGAGGTTATCGACATTCCGCATGTCTTCCAAATCGCCAATTAGGATGCGCCCATTTCCCACCGGTAGATCACGGCGAAAACCGCCGGGCGTTGTTGCGCCGACCTTAAATGTTTCGGCGCCTTCTTCGCCTTCATACAAGTAAGGCGATCCTGCCGGTTCGGCGCCGTAAACGTGATCGAGGTCGAAAGCGGCGGTTCGAAAGTTCGGAGTCTTTTCCGGCTCGGCGTAGGGGCCGGCCAGGGGCGTGACGTCATGCGTCAAATCATGACCAAGGAATTGGCCGAAGTAGGTGTAACCAATCCGTGGCGTGAGCGTGCCTTCGCGCTCCACGTCGTAACGCATCGCGCTGCCTAACTCGATAAGCTTCGCTTCTTCGTCCGCGGTTATCGGGTGGGCTGGCTTCGCAAAGAGTCGGGCGTAATGGCCTTTCGGCTCCGCTCGCATCGTCCGCGCGTGGCTGCACACTTCCCCTTGCGCGCGGGAGGAAGATTCGCCGGAAGCGGTGCGGGTGGCGCTCATGCGAGGCGACTAACTCAAGGCGCGGGACCAACGGGCTTCTGCGACCCGCTCGCTTTCTTTCCCGCGATCCACCGGTTCACGTTCTGTTCGAGAACATCCAGGGGCACGGCCCCGGAAAGCAGGACCGCGTCGTGAAATTCGCGCACATCAAAGCCATCCCCGATCTCGCGCCGGGCACGCTCGCGCAATTCTTTGATTTTTAGTTCGCCGATTTTGTAGGCGAGAGCCTGGCCGGGCATGGAGATGTAGCGGTCGATCTCGTTGACGATGTCGTTCTCGGCCTTGGGCGCGTTTTCCAGGAAGAAATCGATCGCGCGCTGGCGATCCCATTTCATCTGGTGCATGCCGGTGTCCACCACCAGCCGGACCGCACGCCACATCTCATAGGTAAGCTGGCCAAATTTCGCGTAGGGATCGTCATACAGACCCATGTCCTGCCCGAGCGATTCCGCGTAAAGGCCCCAGCCTTCGGAAAATGCCGTGTAGCCGCCGTAGCGGCGGAACTTCGGGATCTCTCCCAGTTCCTGGGCCAGCGCGATTTGCAGGTGGTGGCCCGGCACAGATTCGTGCAGGGAGAGCGCCATCATCTCCCATTTGGCCCGCGTTTCAGGCTTGTAGAGATTTACGAAATAAAGGCCCGCGCGTGAACCATCGGCCGCGGGCTGGTTGTAGTAAGCAGTGGTCGTATCCGGCGCGATCTTGTCCGGGATCGGCGTCACGCCATATGGCGTGCGTGGAAGTGTTTTAAAAACTTTGACCAGGTTCGGATCGATCCGCTTGGCCAGCGCCCGGTAGGCGTCGAGCAATTCTTCCGGTGTCTTGTAGAAGAACTGTGGATCCGTGCGCAGCTTGGTGAAGAATTCCGGCAACGTCCCCTTGAAACCGGTCTTCGCCATGATCGTCTGCATCTCGGCTTTTATCCGCGCCACTTCGCTCAAGCCTTTTTCGTGGATCTGTTGCGGCGTGAGGTTCGTAGTGGTGTGGCGGCGCGTGAGGTAAGCGTAGTAGTCACCGCCCTGCGGCATTTGCCAGACGCCCACCTGCTCGAAGCCGGCCGGAAGATATTCCTCAACGAAATATTTTTTCAGTTTCTGGAATGATGGCAGGACACCGGCGGTGATCGCATCCTGGGCTGCTTTCATCAGCCGCTCCCGGTCCGCCGCGCTGATCGTATCGGGAAATTTCTTGAATGGCTTGAAGAACGGACTGTCCTCCGGCTTTGCGACGAGCTGCTTGTCGATCTGCGCGGGAACGCGGTTCAAAACGACCTTTGGCCACATCACTTTCGCTCGCGCGCCTTCTCTCATGAGGGCGATGTTTTGGTCCATCAACACCGGAAATGCGCGCAGCCGCGCGATCCAATCTTCGAAGTCCTTCGCGGTCTCGAACCGGAGCCTATCGCCGAGTTCGTCGAGAGTCTGGAGGCCGCCGCGTTGATTGATCGGCATCAGGTAGCTCCGGAATTTGGATCCCTCGATATCCATTTCGAGTTCCTTCTGGAAGAGGTCGTAGTTCAGTTGATCGGCGGGCGAAAGCTGCGCGCGATCGAACTTCTTCAGCCGGGCGAGCGCGTCGGTGGCGTGCTCTTCTCGTTTCTTGATTGCATCCAGGCTTTGATCGCCCCAGCGATCGTTCCAGCGCCGGTCGCCCATCGACGACGCGCGGGCCGGGCTTTGTTCCATCTGATAATTCCATTCTGCCTCGAAGAATTCGTTGAGCGCCTTGCCGGTTTCCTTGTTTTCAGCAAACGCGGCGCGGGAGGCGAGTAGGAGGCAGATTAATATGAGAGTGAATGAGCGGATGATTCTTTCCATGGGTTGCAAGCCGGAGCGGCAACGCCATTGTCTAGAGATAGCGTCCGAAGAACAATCAGGAACTCGCATCTCATGAAGCAAAACGTCGGAAAAACCATCGCGCTTCACCTTTTCAGCGCGGCAACCCTGGCCGCGATCGCTCTGCCGTGCGCCGCGCAGGAACCATCGCCCTCGCCGTCGCCGAGTCCCACGCCGCCACTCTATTCGGCCCAGACTTTATCCGAGCTGAAGCAGCTCCAGCAAGAGGCGTTGAAGAGCGATTACGCTTACCGCCAGGTGGCGCATCTATCGAACAACATCGGCCCGCGCCTGAGCGGTTCCGCTCAGGCGCAGAAAGCCGTCGATTATGTCGCGGCGGAATTGAAGGCGCTCGGGCTCGAGGTCCAGCTCGAGAAAATCATGGTGCCCCACTGGGTGCGCGGCGAAGAGACAGCGGTCCTCGTGGAATTCCCGGGCATGGCCGAAAACACCACGCAAAAAATTGTGCTCTGCGCGCTCGGGGCCAGCGTGGCGACGCCGGCGGAAGGATTGACCGCGGAGGTCATCGTTGTGCGCGATTTCGACGAACTGCAGGCGCTCGGCCGCGAGAAGATTTCCGGCAAGATCGTGCTCTTCAATTATCATTTCGACAAACAAATGGCCGCGCAAAGCCATGCGGGCGATGCCTACAGCCAGGCTGTGAAATATCGCGCGGAGGCGCCCACCGCGGCCGGTCGTCTGGGTGCCGTCGCAACGTTAATCCGGTCCGTTGGCGGCGCGGATTATCGCCTGCCGCATACCGGCCAGACCGATTACAAGAATGACGCGCCCAAGATCCCAGCCGCCGCAGTGAGCGCCGAGGACGCCGACCTGATCGCCGCGCTTACGCCGCAAGGGACAGTGAAGATGCGGCTGGTTCTCACGCCTCAAACACTGCCCGACGCGCCGAGTTACAACGTGATCGGCGATATCAAGGGCAGCGAGCATCCGGGGCAGATTATCATCGTTTCCGGACATCTCGATTCCTGGGATCTCGGCACGGGCGCGATCGATGATGGCGCGGGCGTGGCCGTTTCGATGGAAGTCGCGAACCTCATTCAAAAACTTCATCTGCATCCGAAGCGCACGATCCGGGTGATCGCCTGGATGAACGAAGAGAACGGTCTCGCTGGCGGCAAGGCCTACGCGAAAGATCACGAAAAGGAGATCGCCAATCATTTCGCCGCCATGGAGACCGACGGCGGCGCGGACCATCCACTCGGGATCAATTTCGCCACCAAGCCCGAAGGGAAGACTTTCTTCGACCCAGTCGCAAAGATTCTGCAAAGTTCGGGTGCCGGGATTTCCAATTTCACCGAGCATGCCGGCGGTGCCGATATCGGCCCGCTGACGAAACTGGGCGTTCCGGGGTTCAGCCCGATTCAGGATAACCGCACCTACTTTAACTATCACCACACCGCCGCGGACACGCTGGACAAAATCGTGCCGAAAGAGCTGGCGGAGAATGCGGCGGTGGTCGCCGTCACAGCGTACGCCCTGGCGAATTTAGAAAAGTCGCTGCCACGCTGATCAGCGCTGCGGGTCAGGAGTGCTTTCCTCTGCAAAGCTTGGGACCACGAGGGCGATCCAACGCGCGCGGGCCTGAAGTGATCTGTAAAACCATTGTTGTTTCATGCCGCCAATTGGAACATCAACGGAGCTGCGCTTCTACTGGTCAAAGGTAACGACCTGTTACCTGATTCGTTAGGCCAGGGCGCGCCGGCGCGCGCGATTGACTCGTTAGGTCAATAGCGCCTCGGGCTGCGCTGTCTCCGCGCGAATGCGCGGAAGCGTCAGCCGGAACTCTGTCCATTCGCGGTCGGAGCGGACCAGCTCCAGGCGACCGCCGTGCGCTTTCGCCAGCTCCGCGGCGATCGAAAGGCCCAACCCCTGGCCAAAGATTCGCGCATCGGCGCGTGCGCGATAAAACCGCTCGAAGATGTGGGGCGCACGTTCCGGCGGAATCGGATCCCCATTGTTCTTGACCGCCACTTCCGCTTCGCCATCGCTCGCGCTTGCATAGATACAGATGTACCCTTCCGGCTCATTATATTTGATCGCGTTCTCGACGCGGGCCCGGGCATGAATCGTCACCGAACACTCAACTGCTGAAGCCACACCGTTCACCGATACCCGGAAAGCCAGCGTGCAAGGAGCAGCGAAACGTACGCGCCGGCGACCACGCACACTGTGAAAGTAAATAAAATGACCGCTATTGTCGCAAATACGAAAATGGCATCACTCCTTGTCGATTTGCTTGAGCCCCCGCTCGGCGACAGGGAGTGCTTCTTTAGTAACTCATAGTTGCGGTGGCTGGGTCGGAACCAGAAGGCGAACACTTCGCCGACGCCGGGAATCAGGCCGATCAGGGCGTTGATCAAGATGTTCAGGCCCATTCGCGTGATCACCACTTTCGGAACACGATTACGCACGGCCACAAAGAGGGTTATCGCAGAGACAACTGCGGCAGAGGCATCGCCTATTACAGGAATTAGATCGAGCACAGGATTGAGGCCAAAACGTCTGCTCGTCCCCGGCACTCGAAATAGATCGTCCATGAGCAAAGCGATGATCCGAGGCGCTGCCTGTGCGCCTCCCTCGGCCTTGGACTCCTGGGGCAGCAACTCGAATTCGATTAGCTTCTGCTTGGGATCCGACATCAGGTTCAAACCAATTCTACCGGCGTTTCTACGGCCGCGCACCTTTTCTGTGATAAACGTTGCAAAGCTACGCTGTAATCCCGCCGCCGGTAATCGGCCTATTACGCTCTGAATCCGCCGATTCCGCAACGCTGCGCAAATCAGCGCAATCTGGCGCAATCAGGCTGATTCGATTATGAGTCCCTTACCCTAATGCAGTTTAGCGGCCGGACGGGCACGAGCCCGCAAATTGACGATGGACTACCGCCACAGGGTCAGTGGCACGGTATCGAGATCCTCCCTAATGGCAAAATAGGGCGGTGCGACTAGTATTCGGTTATCATTAGCCAAAATGAGATCACCATTTTGGTCACGCCGCTTCGCGGTTCGCTCGCCACGACAGGCAGGTTAAGCCGCACGCTTTTTTTACCTGCAGTGTGCGGCAGCAACTTTCGATTCCGTTTGACTTGCCCGGGCCCGGGTCGGAAAATCGGCTCAGTTCTTTGTATCTGCTTAATGGCGCGCCCCGGTAGCGCGTCAGCGGGGGACCCAACTTTCCGGGCAACCGGGATCGGGGCGAACGATGTGCAGCATCGAAAGCATTTAATGGCCTTAGCCCGACAGCTAACCTCGTCAGCTTCATTAAAAGTGCAGAGCTCTTGTTCTATCCCTGCTCTGCAGAAGTGGGGACCCGTCGCCGCACGACGCCGCCTCGATCTCGAGTCGAAGCAAATTGATTACAACTGATGTCAAACGTCCGCGCAATGTCGATGTGCCGCGCGCGGCCGCCATTTTGTATGGCGATTGGGGCACGAGCAAAGCCTAT
>JALYIN010000430.1 GCA_030775765.1 Verrucomicrobiota bacterium | reverse complement strand
GCGCTGGGACAAGGCGCGTTGCAGAATCGAAGGCCGGCCGAATCCAAGCAGGTGCGCGTAAAACCAGCCCGCGATGGATCCGCCTAGAAACGAGCTGTGGGCGACGGTCGCAGTGCGGTCGAAGATTATCGCGAGAGTGGCAAGGGCGAACGAGCCGTATGCGAGATGTTTCGCTTTGAACCGAAGCGGCAGCTTGAAAAGGATTAGCGAAGTCAGTTCCAATTCCGGAAGGATGGCGGCATAGGCCACCACCACGGCCGCCGGTCCGCCCGAGGCCGCCAGCAATGCCGAGGTTTCCGGCATCAAAAATAAATGGCCGAGCTCACCGGCGAGGGTGCCGGTGAGATAAAGAAAAAAGAATTGGCGCTGGCCGATGATCGATTCCACGTCCCGCCCGAGCAGGTAAAGCAGGAACATGTTCCCGAGCAGATGCCACGGCCCATCGTGCAAAAAGGCGGCGGTGATGAACTGCCACCCGTAGGCGTCGTGCAGCCCGCGATCGCTCAGCGCAAGATATTGGCGGACGAACCCGGGCTGGTAAGCATCGAGGAAAAGCTGCGCGATAAACACCGCGATGTTTACCCCGATCAACCCCAGCAGGACGACCCGCGGCCGCTGAATCCAGCGCCGCGTAGTGGGCGAAGGTTTCCGGCCAGAGAGGCGCATGTTCCGAGCGTATCGCAACGAAAATTCGTTGTCGATGGATTCTGGTGCATCGCGCGCTCCGTCGTGCGGTGACAAGTGTCCGGCACCGGGATTATTTGAAAATCGAGGCGCGGAACGCTCGATCCACCTACCGCGGAGTCAGGACCCGCAAACCGCCGGCGCGGATCTTAAATTCCACGGGGCAATTGCCGACCAGCTCCCCGTCGATCTCCACCGGCACAACTTCATCGCTGGTCACTCGGAGCCGTTTCGTTTGGAAATATTCGACCTCCGGCGATGAGATCTGCGGGGTGAAGACGACATCCTGCAGATACCGGATGATATCGACGTAGTTCAGCCGCTTGAAAACGATCACATCGAGCAGGCCATCGTCCATGACCGCCTGTTTGAAGAACGGGAACCGGCCGCCGTACAACCGTCCGTTCCCCACCAGGACGAACGATCCTTCGCCCGTGACCGCCTCTTCCGATTCGATCCGCAAAACGGGTGGCGTCCGCGAGGCGATTTGCACGGCGGAAATCAGGTAGCTGAGCGGGCCAAAACTACGTTTGAAGGCGCGGCTGGTTTCTTTCACGGCCTGCGCATCGAGGCCGACGCCCGCGAGCTGGACGAAGTGTTTGCGATTGGCCCGCGGCAGGTCCACACGGTGGGTCTTGTTTTGCTGAATTATTTTCCAGCAGCCCGCGAGATCGTTGACCGGCAGACCCAGCTCGGTTGCGAAGACGTTCATCGTGCCGATCGGCAACACCCCGAGGGTGATGTTATGCCCGGCGATGCCGTTCACGATCTCGTTGATCGTTCCATCGCCGCCCGCTGCCACGATCCGTTTGTATCCCTCCGCGGCGGCATTTCGCGCGAGGAACTCAGCTTCCCCCGCGTTCTTCGTGGCGCAGAGCGTCGTTCCACGCGCGAACCTCTCGACCTGCGCCCGTAAACGCTGGGTCCTGGCGCCGCGCGCGGCCGGGTTCAAAATGATGAGAGTATCTTTCAACGGTGTAGAACTGGCTTCCCTTCAAACCCCTGCGGCGTAACCTTCCGGCGTGAAAAAAATGAGCCGCCTGCTGTTGATCGGGCTGGGTCTGATCGTGGGCGTGGGGCTGCTCATTTTAATCGGCGTGAACATGTATGTGCAGTCGCGCGGGACACAAGCCAGGATTCAGCAGGAACTCAGCCAGCGCCTCGGCACTACATTGCGCATCCAGCGGATCAGCGTCACGCCGTGGGCGGGATTGAAGCTGACCGGCATCACCATCCCCCAAACCCAGCCCGGCGTTACCTCCGATTTCCTCAAGGCCAAAAGCTTTCGGCTGCGGATTCGGTTTTCATCTCTCTTCGGTGGCCACCTCGTCATCAAGGAAATCTCGCTGATTAATCCCGAGGTCGTCTGGGCGCAGAACACGGATGGAAAATGGCGACTACCATCCATGCCGCGGCCGGCGGGGGAAACGATTGTCGCCGAGATACCGGCGCCCACAGAGGTCCCGGTCGCTGGCTCCCCTTCGCCGCCTCCTGAGCAAAGTGTTGTGGTGCAGGAGCCGCCGACAAACAAACCGGCCCCGCCCTCTCCCGTTCGGGTGGAGAACAAGCCCGCGCCGTTCACCCCCGAAGTTCAGCGCGTTAATATGGTCGAAGCGCGATTTCGTTTTCTCGACGAGAAACTGCAAAGCGTGGCGACATTTGAGGACGTCGATTTTCGGTCGAGCTTCCGGACCGCCAACGATCTGCGCGGCAACATCACGATTGCGAAGACATCGCTCCGCAACCGGTTCTTCCTCCAGCAACTTGAATCGCCGCTACGCTACGACGCAAACGAACTGGATTTTTCGCAGATCACCGCCCGCGCCGGCGAAGGCCAGATCAGTGGCCGTTTCACGATCCAGCCGGGGGCTGAGGATTCGCCATTCACGGTCAGCATCAAATTCAAGGAAGTGCAGGCCGACAAAATCATTACTCAGGCGGGTGGCCAGCTCGGAACGGTTACCGGAAAACTCGAAGGCCATCTCGACGCCACTGGCAAG
>JALYIN010000429.1 GCA_030775765.1 Verrucomicrobiota bacterium | reverse complement strand
GTCCAAGCCAACGGTTTAGGCGGCGTGATCAAACATCTTTTCGCGCCCAAAGGCGAAACCTCCGGCCTCCTGAAAATCCTGATGGTGTTCATCTTCTTCGTCGTCGGCTGGCTGGAAGTGATCTCGATTGCCTTCCGGCCCATTTCGCTGAGCTTCCGGTTGTTCGGAAATATTTACGCGGGCGAAATCATGCTCGAATCGATGAGTCGCGTGGTGCCATCTCTCGCGTGGCTGATCCCGATTCCATTTTACTTTTTGGAGCTGCTCGTCGGTTTCGTTCAGGCGCTGGTCTTTATGCTCCTGACCGCCGTCTTTACACTCCTCATTGCGCAACACGAACCAGGACACGGGGAGGCGGCGCACCATTAAACCATTTCGGCGATCGGACCGTGGTTCCCGCGGAGGTCGCTGATGAAACAACTAACAGAGAATAATATGATACTACCAATACTAGCGGAACTTACCGGAAGCCTTCACGTAGGACTTGCAGCCCTCGGCGCGGCCATCGGCGTAGGCCTGATTGGCATGGGCGCGGCTTCGGCCGTCGGCCGCAACCCGGGAGCGGCGACACCCATTCTGGTGCAGGCGATTCTCGCCATCGCGCTCGCGGAAGCGATCGTGTTCTATGCCTTGTTCCTGGTTCCGAAATAACCAGCCGTCCGCAGAGGTTCCGGCGAACTGCTAATTAATATGCACACCGCAATTCTTGCTGCTTCCAGCGCGGGAGACATGATCCGTGAAACCGCAGAGACCTTCGGTCTCGATTGGAAGATCTTCCTCTCGCAGGTCATCAGTTTCATCCTCGTTGCGCTCGTGCTTCGGCGCTTTGCCTACAAGCCGATCCTGGCCGTGCTCGAAGAGCGGCGGCAGCGAATCGCCGACGGACTTCTGAATGCGGAGAAGATCAAGCAGCAGCTCGCCGAAGCCGAGCAGCGCCATGCGGAGATCCTCGCGAAAGCGAACGCGCAGGCGCAAAAGATGATCGATGACGCGCGTGATAGCGCGGCCCACGTGGCGGAACGCAAGCAGCAGGAGGCCGTCGTGGCGGCGGAACAGATCATCGCAAAAGCGCGGGAAGCGACCGCCATTGAGCATGAAAAGACGATGGCGGATTTGAAGCGCGAACTCGGACGCCTAGTCGTCGACACGACGGCGAAGGTGACCGGCAAGGTGCTCACGGCCGAAGATCAGAAGCGTTTGCAAGAAGAAGCGTCGCGCCAGATCGCCTCGTAGAAGCAGCATGAAGATCAACAAAGAGACGCGACAGCTTTCCAAGGCACTCCTGCGCGCGAGCTTTACCGAAGGCCAGCTCGATGGCGGTAAGGTGGCGTCCCTCGTTAAGTCGTTGATCGAAAAGAAGCCGCGCTATTACCTCCAAATCCTTGAGGCCTACCAGCGTTTGTTGCGTCTCGAAGTGGAAAAGCGCACCGCCACGATCGAGACCGCGACCGAGCTTCCTCCCGAAGCCGGCGTGCAAATCGTTGCCAACCTCAAGCGCAAATACGGCGGCGATCTTGCGGCGAATTTCGTCGTGAACAAAGATTTGCTCGGCGGAATGCGGATTCGCGTGGGCAGCGACGTCTGGGACAGCAGCGTGCGTAACCGCCTCCATCGCCTCCAGCAACAACTTTAACCCTTATCTATTATGAGCAGTATCCTCGAAGAAATCGAAACGCAGATCGCCGGCCTCAAAACCACGACGAGCAAGAGCAACGTCGGCGTCGTGCGCGAAGCTGGCGACGGCGTCGCCCGTATCGAAGGCCTGAGCGACGTGATGTTGAACGAGATGATCGAATTCTCGAGCGGCGTGTTCGGTCTCGCGCTCAATCTTGAAGAGACGGAAGTCGGCGCGATTCTTCTTGGCGACCCGACGAAGGTCATGGAAGGCGATGAAGCGAAGACGACCGGTAAGCTGCTGCAGGTGCCGGTCGGCAAAGGATTGCTCGGCCGCGTCGTGAACACACTCGGCCAGCCGCTCGACGGCAAAGGCCCGGTGAAGTCGGAGGTGGCGTATCCGCTGGAGAAAATTGCGCCCGGCGTTATCAAGCGCAAGAGCGTCAGCCAACCGGTCCAGACCGGCATCATGGCGATCGACGCCATGATCCCAATCGGACGCGGTCAGCGCGAGTTAATCATCGGCGATCGCGCGACGGGGAAATCAACGATCGCGATCGACACGATCATCAGCCAGGCGCGTTTGAACAAAGCGGCCGAGGAAGGCCGGCTCAAGGATCATCGACCGCTTTATTGTATTTACGTCGCGATCGGCCAGAAAAATTCCAACGTGGCCCGTGCGCTCGCCATCCTCGAGAAGGAAGGCGCGATGCAATACACGACAATTATTTCCGCGCCCGCTTCCGACACGGCGACGAACCAGTATTTGGCGCCGTTCGCCGGCGCCGCGATGGGCGAGTGGTTCATGGATAACGGCATGGACGCCCTCATCATTTATGACGATTTGTCGAAGCACGCCGTCGCCTACCGGCAGGTTTCGCTCGTGCTGAAGCGTCCGTCCGGCCGCGAAGCCTATCCGGGCGATGTCTTCTATCTGCACTCGCGGCTGCTCGAACGAAGCGCGCGTGTTATTGAGGCGGCGGGCGGCGGTTCGCTAACGGCGCTGCCAATTATCGAGACCCAGGCCGGCGACGTCTCCGCCTATATTCCGACGAACGTCATCTCCATTACGGACGGACAGATTTATCTCGAGACGGATTTGTTTTATCAGGGTGTGCGTCCGGCGATTTCGGTGGGTCTCTCGGTGAGCCGTGTCGGTTCCGCGGCGCAGATCAAGGCGATCAAGCAGGTGGCTGGCAAGATCAAGCTCGATCTCGCGCAGTTCCGCGAGCTGGCGGCATTCGCCCAGTTTGGTTCGGACCTCGATGCCGCTACCAAGGCGCGGCTCGATCGCGGCAATCGGATCGTCGAGCTATTCAAACAGATCCAATACAACCCGATCCCCGTCGAAGAACAGGTCGCCGTTCTCTGGGCGATGCAGAATGGTTATCTCGATGCGGTGCCCGTCGACAAAGTGAAACAATTCCAGGTGAAGTTGCAGGATTATCTGCGCACCCGGAAGGAGAGCGTCCTCGCTTCGATCGTCACGAAGGGCGCCCTCGACAAGGATCTCGAAGGCGAACTGGCCGCAGCGCTGGACGAATTCAAATCGACTAATCCGGTTTCCTAAAGAGTCTCATGGCGAACACCCAAGACATCCGGCGCCGGATCAAATCGATCCGCAACACGTCGCAGATCACCAAGGCGTTGCAGATGGTGGCCGCGTCGAAGATGCGCAAGGCCCAAAACCTCGCGCTCGCGGGCCGGCCGTATTCCACGTTGATGAACCGCGTGCTGGTTTCGCTCCAGCAGCGTACGGATTCAAAGCTCCATCCGCTCCTTCAGGTACGCGAGGTGAAGAAAGAGCTCCTCGTCGTTATCAGCACGGACAAGGGCCTCGCCGGCGCGCTGAACACGAACCTGTTTCGGGAAGTAACGAAATTTAAGGACGCCAAGACCAGCTACGTCACCTCCGGGGCGAAGGGGCGGCAGTTTCTTGTGCGGACCCGCCGCGAACTGGCGGCTGATTTTCCATTGAAAGATGCGCCGGCGTTTACCGATACCAAGGAAATCTCAAAATTCTGCATTGAGAAATTCCTTAGCGGGGAAGTGGACAAAGTTTCCGTGCTCTTCACGCATTTCATCAATACGATCAACCAGAAGCCGACCATCCGGACGCTGCTGCCGATTTCCCGTTTCGATCTTCCTCAGGCGAGTTTGCACGACGCCACTTCCAAGGGGAGCCCCGATCCGATGATCGGCTATCTCTTCGAGCCGACGCCCGAGGGGGTTCTCGATATCATGCTACCCTATTACCTGCATTACCAGATCTTCCAGATGGTCCTCGATGCGCGCGCGTCCGAGCATAGCTCGCGAATGGT
>JALYIN010000428.1 GCA_030775765.1 Verrucomicrobiota bacterium | reverse complement strand
CGATAGAGCATCAGCTCGGCGCCATCTTCCCATTGCAGGCAAAGCCAATCCCAACCCACCTGCCGTTTCCCGAGCTGGCTGCTCGACCATTCGTGATCGAACCAGCTTTCACCCCGAAGCATGTGCGCGTTGCCCTTCACGGTGAGAGTCCCCGTCGTTTCCAAGCGCGGAACGGAATAGTAATGGGACGCGCTCGCACCGCCGGCGGCTTTCACGCTCACGCCGTTTTCTCCGTGAACTACCTGGGGTTTCGCCGACCGCAAATCGAGCTGGATTGCGCCGGCCGCACCGGATGCGGTCAGTTCGAAAATGTCATCGTCCTTCGCGATGAGACTCCAATTATCGATCCACGCCAGGCGCTGCCCATCGTCGAAGCCCGCTTCGCCGAAGGCGCCGCGGCTCGTCTTTTGTTCGAAGCGAAACTGCCTGTCCCGTACGTCGGTGATCGCGAAGTGCGCGAACTTCAAATCGTCCACGATAAAATGCGAAGCGCTCGGATCACGCTCGGCCGCGGGCCGGATTCCCTGCCGGAAAAATGTCAGCTCGTAACCGAAGCGATGGCCATCCTGGTCGAACAGATTGCCCGTGAAGTACCACCACTCGGTTTTGAATTGTCGATGCGCGTGGTGGTCCCGTGGAAATTCGAATTTCCAGCCAGGTTCTGCGGTTTTCCAATCAGCCGCGCTGTTCACAAAACCAAGCAAAACGATGAGTCCTATAGCCGCGGCCCTGTCGGCCGCGCGGGATCGGCGATGCATCGGAGAACTCCCTCGCGCTTCGCACAGCGAAGCGGCTACAGAAGACGGCGGCAAAACGATTGCTCTCATTCGTTGCGCAAATTGTCGGCGAGAGCCATCCGGCTCGCGCGCCATGCGGGGAGGACGCCGGCGATCACGGCTGCCGAGAGGATCCAAATCGGGGTGAAGGCGAGGCTTCGCCACGGGATCGCCAGGTGAATCGTCCAGCCGAAGAACGCGCGGTTGATGACACCGGTCAAAACCACCGAGAGACAAATCCCCGACACGGTTCCGACGAGAGCCGCGAGCGCTCCGAGCATCGCGGTTTCGGTAAGCAGAATCTTCCTGATCTGGCCGGCGCTGGCGCCGATCGCGCGCAGGATCGCCAGTTCGCGCTGCCGCTCCGTAATCAGGATGGTGAGCGAAAGAAAAATGCCGGTGATCGCGACGAAGAGCGAGATGGCGAGGAGAACGTGCGTGACGGCAAAGGTCTGGTCGAAAATCTCAAACACGCGCCGGCGCAATGATTGATTCGAAAAGATGATGAACTGCCGGTCGCGACTGAAAGCGGCGCGGAACGGCTTGGTCACTTCAGCGGCGGCATGATCTTTCTTCAAAAAAACGGCGAGGCTGTGGACCCGGTCGTCGCGCCAGAAGCGGGCGAAATTTTCCGCGCTCATGTAAACGATGCCCTGGTCGCGGGTGTAATCGAAGAAAACGGCCGCGATCCTAAATGCTTTTGGGCCATCGGGCGTGGGGAGCTCGAGCGAATCGCCTTCTCCAACACGATAACGGTGTCCGAAGCTTTCGGAAATAAAGACGCAGGGTTCTTCGTGGAACCGGCGCATTAACACGGCGTGATCCCCCTGAAGGAATTGGAATTTTCGCCGCGCGCCGGTGATCACCGCCATTCCGATTGTCGCGTCCCCCATCGGCAAATCGACTTCGCGAAACGTATCGACCGTCTCGACCGCGGGATGCTTAGCGAGGAATTCGAAAGCGTCTCGCGAAACGAACGCGGTCGCGGAAACTTCGTTCGACGCGGGAGTGATGAAGAGATCGGCCAGCAGCGTCTGGTTGATCCAGACTTCGATGGTCTTGCGAAAGGAGAATACCATCACGGTGACGCCGACCGTCATCGCGACCGCAACGGCGAGCGCGGCGACCGTGACCGAATTGCGCAGGAGAGAGCGCGAGATATTGGCGGCGGCCAGTTCAGTCGCGATTCGGCCGCTCGGGCGGCGCGGACGAATGCCGCGCAAGAGTTTGCCCGCAGCCTTGCTGAAATGAAACATGACGCGCGGCACGAGAAAGGAAAACCCGGCCAAAACGAGAAGCGCGGCTCCGAACCCGAGCCAGCGCGGACCGGTGGCCAGCGTCAGGTACGAAAAGATGGCCGCGAGAAATACGCAGGCCAATCCGCCTGCTAGCCAGGCCAGCGACGGATTGACGGAGCGTTCGAGTCTGGTTCCGCCATACAGCGCCTCGACCGGTAGTTGTTTGGCGGCGGCCTGGGCCGGAAACCACGCCGAGGCGATGACTGAGCCGAGGCCGATCATCCAAGCCAGCGCAAAGGTCCACGGCGGAAGCGCGATCTCGCGCACGCTCACCAGCACATAGAGAGACGAAATCGTGGTCGAGACTGCGCCGATGAGGAACCGCGCGAGAACGACTCCTCCGATCAACCCGAGGAAGGAACCGATTGCGCCGAGAACGATCGCTTCGGCGAGGAAAAGCATCCGGATTTCGTTTCGGGTTACGCCCAGCGAACGCAGGATTCCGATCTCATGCCGGCGGCGGACGACCGAGGCCGAGACCGTGTTGTAGATCAGAAACATTCCCACCAGCACCGACACCAAACTCATCATGGTCAGGTTCAGCTCGAAACCGCCGAGTATCTTGTCCACTTCCTCCGTGCGTTGCGCCGGTGGAGCGACCCGCGCGTTCTTCGGCAAGATTTGGCGGAGGCCAATCGTTGCGGTCTCGCGTTCCCGCGGGTTCGCCAGCGTCAATTGGATCACGCTAAGCTCTCCTTGCCGCGCGAAGAGTTCCTGCGCCCAACCGATATCCATCGCCGCGAAATGCGGATCGAAAGTGTCGTCCTTTCGAATGAGAAACCCGATTTCCAGCTCGCGATCAACCACTCCGATGCGCGTCCGGATTTTGTCGCCTCGCTTAAGACGGTGCTGCCGAACGAACTCTTCCGAAACCGCGATGGAACCAGGCGGACCCAACCACTTCTGAATATCGAAATCGCTGCTGTCGAAATTCGTCGGCTGGAATGTCCGGAACGGGCCGTTGGTGAAAATATCGATCCCGAGGATTTCCAAATAATCCCCCGGGAAATCCTGCAGCGCGACGACCCCCTGGACGATCGGCGTTGCCGCCGAAATGCCCGGCACCGCCGAAACCTGCGGCAAGATCGTTTCCGAAAGCTTTCCTCCGGGAGCGGTGATTTCCAGCTCGGCCTTGCCCGCGACGAGATCGACCGTCGCCGCGAAAGCCCGATTCGCACTATGATTAGCAATCTGCGTCGCCAGATAAACAGCGACGCCCAGCGCGACACTGAGAACATTCAGCAGCCCGAGCAACGGGTGCCGGCGCAGATAACGCACAACGTGCCACCAGAAGATGCGAGAATATCCTGCCGTCACGGGGATCGACCTGCCGAGGAAATGCACCGCGTTGGAATCGAACCAACAACCCAGTGATTAAGAGTCACTTGCTCTGCCAATTGAGCTAGCGGTGCGTTTGAAGCTGCCAGGGAGAGCGCTATTTTGCCGTAGTTTTTCGCGGAATCAACCTCGCTCAATCAATCGATGTAACGCTGCGCGATCGGCATCCGGCGGCCGACGCCGAAAGCACGGCTCGTGACTTTGATTCCCGGCGCGGCCTGCTCGCGTTTGTATTCGTTGATGTCCACCCGGCGCTGCACCCACCGCACGGTTTTTTCCTCGAATCCGTGCGCGACGATGTCGCGCGCGCTCAGGTTTTCCTCGACGTAGAGCCGCAGGATTTCGTCGAGCACATCGTAAGGCGGCAGAGTGTCCTGGTCGGTCTGGCCCGGTTTCAATTCCGCGCTGGGAGCCTTCTCGATCGTCGATCGAGGAATGATCTCGCGCTCGCGGCCTGCTCGCGATTTATCGGAGTTCATCCAGCGCGCCAGTTCGTACACCATCGTCTTGGGCACATCGCTGATGACGGCAAGGCCGCCCGCCATGTCGCCATAGAGCGTGCAATAACCTACCGCCAGTTCGCTCTTGTTGCCGGTGGAAAGCACGATGTGTCCGAACTTATTCGAGAGCGACATCAGAATCATGCCGCGTAAGCGCGCCTGCATGTTTTCTTCGGTCGTGTCTTCCGGCAGCCCGGCGAAAGTCTCCGTGAACTGCGCCTTGAACGCCGCGAACGCATTCGCGATTGGAATTTGCAGGCATTTGATTCCGAGATTTTTCGCGAGGGCTAGCGCATCCTCGATGCTGCCGCGCGACGAGTACGGACTCGGCATCGAAACGCCGACGACGTTTTCGGCGCCCAACGCATTCACCGCGATTGCCGCCACCACCGCGGAATCGATCCCGCCACTTAGTCCGAGCACCGCCGACTTAAATCCGCATTTCGCCAGGTAATCGCGCACGCCGGACGAGAGCGCGGCGAAAAGATCGGCGCTGCGTTCCGGCTCCATGAACTGCACCGGCTGCGCAGTCCCGGAATCGATGATTTGTTCCGCCGTCTGAAATCCGGGTAGTTGCGCGATCAGCTCGCCGCCGGCGTTCACCGCGATCGAGTTCCCATCGAAGACCAGCTGGTCGTTACCGCCCACGGCGTTGCAATAAAAGATTGGTCGCTTGTGCGCCTGGGCGAGCGCAGAAACCATCTCGCGCCGGACCGCTGGTTTGTTCAGGCTGAACGGCGAGGCGCTCAGGTTCAAAATGATTTCCGCCCCCTGCTCCACCAGCGCGCGGACTGGTTCGACGTCGTAGAACGGCCGCGGCAGGTAATGTTCGGTCCAGATATCCTCGCAAATCGTGACGCCGATTTTTTTCGCCCCCAGGAGCAGTGGCACGGAGTTGCAGCCGGGCTCGAAGTAGCGGTCCTCGTCGAACACATCGTAGGTGGGCAGGAGCGACTTGAACGTTTTCGAGATTGGCGCGCCGGGCTGGAGCAATGCCGCCGCGTTGTGAAACGGCTTCCCGCGTCCCTTATTCCGCTCCACGTAACCGACCAGCAGCGCTGCGCTCCGCAGCCGCGCCTGGAGTTTATCGAGCACCTCGAGGTTCTGCGGGACGAACTGCGACTTGAAGACGAGGTCCTGCGGCGGGTAGCCCGTGATCGCCAGTTCCGGCGTGAGCACTAAGTCCGCGCCCGAGTCCGCGAGCCGCCCGTAGGCCCCGAGGATCTTCTCATAGTTGCCATTTAAATCGCCAACTGTCGGATTGATTTGGGCGAAACCGATCTTCATAACGCGCCCGGCAAACTATGTGCGGGCCGGGTATCGGCAAAGGCTTTCGCCAGACGCTGTAGCGGGATTTACGGCTTCCGGAACCCGCCCGGCACCGTGTGCTTATAGCCCTTGTTCAGAGCATCATCGGCACCGGTGACGAACATTTTGCCCCATTCCAGAAGGGCCGCCGCGAGGAATCCCGCGATCGCGCAGATGATGACTTTCTGGAAAAAGGTAGCGTGCATGAACCGCTTCTAGAAAGCAGAAGCGGTGCCTTCGCCCTCACCAAAATCCCCATTGCCGGGTGTGCATCACCCACAGGCCAAGCAGCAGGTTCGTCAGCGCGTGGGACACCACGCAGGAGGCAAGGCTACGCGTCCGAAACGCGACGAGATTATAGAGAGCACCGCAGATGAACGCCGGGATCCAGTCGGCGCGCGAATGGGCAAACCCGAAGCCGGCTGTCACAGCCATGAACGAGATCCAGGAGAATGTGCCAATCGCAATCGCCGTGAACTTTTCGCTGATGAGGTACCGCAGCAGAAACCCGCGCCAAAAAATTTCCTCAACGAGCGGGACGACAATCACAAGACGCAGAAACCGGAACAGCACCACGGTCCAATACATCGCCGGCTGCCCGGCGAACCGCTCGGGATCAAACCCGGTGAGCCGCGCCGCGAAACCGAGGAATTGTTGCGGCGCGATCCAGAGAATAAAAACCGCGAGGCCGATGGCGATCGCGAACCAGACTTTTCGCGGCGCACGCAGTTCGTAATCGCGCCAGAACCAGAGAACGAGCGCGCCGCAGAGCAGCGTCTGCGTCGGGTAAATCCAATGCTCCGGCGCGGTGAGCCAGCCACTTGCGGCCGGATTCCGCAGCGTCTCCCCCAACCCCAGGAGCGTCAGGAACACCGCCATCGGCAAGGTAAAAGCAACGAGGTTCCTTATCGTTAGCGCCGCGGGTTCAGAATCCATTTGTGTTTCGGTCGATTGGTTAAGATTCTTTGTCGATGAATCCCCACGGGAACGGCAAGAACGAACCGCCCGATCCGGAACAGGTTTTGCGTCTGGTCGAGATCGAGCTCGCGCAGCAACGCGCCGCCCGGCGGCGGGCGGGCTCGCCCTATCGAGCCTTTCGCCTGGCCAGTTTCATTTTCCTCTTCGCCGTCCTCATCGGCGTCGCGCTCGCATTCTATTACGTTTTTGTCTCCGGCGGGCTCGACGAATTTCGCTCCCGCAACCAGCCCAAAGCCACCCCAACGCCCTCCTCGCACGCACCCTGATGGAGGATCGACCAAACCCGCCGCGCGAAACCGACGAGCGCTACCGCCGCTTCGTCACGGAGGATTTTACCGGCATGCTCGTGATGCGCACGGACGGCCAGATCGTCACCTGCAATCCCGCTGTCGCCAGCATCTTCGGTTTCGATTCACTTGAAGAAGCGGTCTCCGCGAATTTTTTCGCCTTTCTCCGCAGCCGCCAGGACGGCATCGAATTGCTTGAAACGGTACGCCAGCACGGAATGGTCGACCGGCACGAGATGGAAATGACGCAGCGAAATGGCGACCCAGTCTATGTAGTCGCTCGCCTGATCGGAAATTTCACCAAGGGCGAGTTGACCGAGCTGCACGTTTATCTCTTCAACGACACGAAGCGGAAGCGTCTCGAGCAACAGCTCGTCCAAGCCCAGAAGATGGAAGGGCTCGGCACGCTGGCCGGCGGCATTGCCCACGACTTCAACAACATCCTTGCGATCATTCTGGGTTATACGAACAAGCTGGAAAGCTCGCACTCGAAGCCGAACGAGTTCCCCGGCGCGATCAAGGTCATCAAGGAAGCGGTCGAACGCGGCGCGGCGCTCGTGCAGCAGCTACTCACTTCCGCGCGCCAGACCGAGGCGCGCTTTTCGTCCGTCGATCTCAACGCGCTCGTGCGCGAACTGGAGAGAATGTTGCAGGCGACGTTTCCAAAAACGATCAGCTTCAACCTCGAGCTCGCGCCCGACCTCCCCGTCATCACCGCCGACAAAAGCCAGCTCCACCAGGTGTTGCTGAACCTTTGCGTCAACGCGCGCGACGCCATGCCCGCCGGCGGCACCCTCACGCTGGGCACCTCTATCACCGCGGGCCCGGAACTCACCGAGATGTTCAGCGGCGTGACCGCCGACAGTTACGCCTGCATCCGCGTCCGTGACACTGGCATCGGCATGACGCGCCAGGTGAAATCCCACATCTTCGAGCCGTTCTTCAGCACCAAGGAGCGCGGCAAAGGAACCGGGCTGGGACTTTCGGTTGTTTATGGCGTGGTTAACAACCACCGCGGTTTCGTCCAGGTCGAGAGCGAGCCCGGGGCCGGCACGAGTTTCATCGTTTATTTGCCGGTCAAACATCTCGCCACGGAGCATCTCGGGGGCGACCGGACTGGCGTGCCCCGGCAGAACATTCCGCAAACGATCCTGCTCGTGGAAGACGAAGAGATGCTGCGGGAGCTCGGCGTTTCCATTTTGGAAAGCGAAGGGTTTCGGGTTCTCGCCGCGAAAGATGGTGTCGAAGCCGTTGCTCTTTTCGAAACGCACTGCGACGAGATCGGCCTGGTCGTCTGCGACCTCGGCCTGCCCCGGTTAGGCGGCCGGGAAGCTTTCCTGAAAATGAAACAGACCCGCCCCGGTGTCCGCGCCATTGTCGCCAGCGGCTATCTTGAACCGGCAATCCGTTCCGAAATGTTGAAGGCCGGCGTCATCGACACCATCCAAAAGCCCTACGATTTCAACGATCTTCTGGCCAGGATCCGTTCCATTATCGGCCCCCAGCCAGTCTCGGACGATCACCCGGAACTGTTCTGAAACCGCGTCGCTCTTTTTGCTGTCGTTCTGAGCGGAACCTTCACCCTAAAAACGCGTTGTAGTCGCCTAACGAGACTAAGCTCAGCCACCGCTGGCGGGGGCGGGCGTGACCTGCAATGTATGCGTTAAAGTTATCTGAAGACTAAACATCCGCACCGCCAGCGGTTGGCTGCAGCGTCTGGTCAGGCCTTCAGCTGGCGTCAGTCCTTTCATCCCGTCAGGCGATATCCCATGATGGAACTACCAAAATAGATCAGCACCGCCGACAGCAACAGAATGTTGAGCCAACGCCACCGGATAAACATCATCACAATATAGGGACCAATGTAGATGAGCGCGCCCAACATCTGCCAGCGCCAGTGAAACGCTTTCTCCCCGGTCCAATTGTAAAGCTGGAAGAAGACGAGTCCCCCGACTAATGCCCCGAAGGACAGACGACGCGTTTGATCGTAGTGGGCATAAAGGTCGAGCCTCTCCTCGTGCTTTTCCGGCTCTGGCAGGCATGCCGCAGCCGCGATGTAAAGAACAAGCAGCTTCAGCACCTGCAGCAGAACGCGCCAGTAGACGAGTGTGGTCATGTTCCGGTCGTTCCACTGACCTACCCACACGAAAACCACGATCAGGAGAATAAGGACGGCCTGCAGCAGGGGTTCTAGAGCCCAACGCACCTGCTTTCCGACCAACACCAGCCGATATAAGGCAGATGCCATATGCGTGAGTGCGAGTCCCAGAATCAAGGCCGACAGGGTAAAAGTTAGTTCAAACAGCGTCATCGCGTATCCGCCTAACGAGACACAAGATCAGCGACCGCGCCCGAAAGCGCGCGTGGCTGCAAGCTGGATGAGCGAACTACACGAAAGTTACACATCGGAGCGAAGCGCGGTTCGCTGCATCGCCTGGTTACGCGCGGGCGGTGGCCCTGTCGGACCATGTCGCTTGTCGCGAGACAGGTTGATGCCCACGAAGAAGCAAAGAAACGCAACGCCGATTATGAAACCGACGAACGCGACAATATTCAGGCTGGCGACCGTCTTCTGCGTTCCAACCGGGAATGTCACACGTTGCTGAGCAGCCGCGACAAAATCCATCTGAGAGAATCGTTCGAGATTGTTTGCTGTCTCCACAGCGCTCTGATGCGATTGATACTGTGCTCTCATCATTGCAAAGATCACGGAAATCATCGACAGAATGAACGCGGCCCAAGCAATAAAGAGCAAGCTAAGACATTGCTTTGACGTTGTCAGTGTGCCGACGAACGTAATGCTTAGTAACAATGCTCCAGCATTGAGAGTTAGAAGGGCATTGTCGATGCGATCGGCCTGGGCGTGGCCTTTCTCAACAAGCCCTCGCAGTTGCTCGATCAGTTCCCGCCGCGATCGGTCTATCAAGAGGCGTGCTTCTGTCACTGGGTCCTCTGACACCGGCTCAAAATAGCAGACGTGGACGAAAAAGCAGCTGCTCGATTCTCGCCTAACGAGAAGTGGGCTGAATTATTCGGCAATCCATTAGAAAAGCGGAATAATTCGGCGTAGTAATCCACTTGCTCTGGAGGCAGCGGCAGGGAGGATACCGAGCATGGCCCCACCATAAGGATCGAGGTTCCCCCCGGCAAGCCCAAACTGCTCGATCAAGTCCGCGATCTCATCCGGGGAAAACATTATAGCGTTCGAATTATTCAGCGAGGGAGAGCTAGGGGACACTGGCGTTTCCTTAGGATGACTGGATTCTGATTTCTGCGGCTAGTGACGACCGCCCTACAGTTTCTAATCGCTACGACCCGGGGATACCCCTTATCGCTACAAGCCGCTTATCTCTGCGGC
>JALYIN010000427.1 GCA_030775765.1 Verrucomicrobiota bacterium | reverse complement strand
GATTTCCCACACGCGTTGTCATCCCGAGGCTGGCGCCAGCGCGCCGAGGGACCTCTCAGTCCAAAGGAAAATCACGCAAGTCCGCTGGCGCGATCCACGTTGGCCGGCGTGACGAGTTAGCCGTCGTGTGTTTGGGTAACGTCAGAGCGGGTGGGAGGTCCCTCGGCGCGCTGCGCCAGCCTCGGGATGACATGCATTCGTTCCAAACCAAACGATAATTCGCGGCGTCACTCGCCGCGCAGCTCCCGAATCGCCTCCGCGTAATCAGCGGCGCGGAAAATCGAAGTTCCCGCTACCAGAATATTCGCGCCGTTTTCAATCGAGACCTTCGCCGTCTCCGGCTTGATCCCACCATCGACTTCGATGTGGAGCTTGCCGCCGTTCGCGTCGCGCCACTGTTTGGCGTGGCGCACTTTCTCCATCATCTCGGCGCGGAACGCCTGGCCCCCGAATCCGGGATGCACGGTCATGATGAGCAGCAGATCGATGGAACCGAGATAAGGCGCGACGGCTTCGAAGGGCGTCGCGGGATTCAACGTTAACCCAACGCCGCACCCCGCGGCGCGAATCGTCGCGAGCGTTTGCGCGATATCATGCTTCGCTTCCGGTTCGACATGGACGGTGATGGAATTGGCGCCGGCCTCGAGGAAGCGCGGCAGATAATGATCCGGATGCTGGATCATGAGATGCACGTCGAGCGGGAGCTGCGTGTGTTTGCGGACCGTCGCGACGACCGCGGGACCGAAGGAAATATTATCGACGAAATGGCCATCCATGATGTCGAGATGAAGCCAGTCTGCGCCCGCTTCTTCGACGCGCTGGATTTCCGCCTCGAGATGGGAGAAATCGGCGGCGAGGATCGATGGCGCGACGAGGACGGCGGTGGCCATGGAGTAATGGAGTAATGGAGGGATAGAAGGATGTCGAATCGCCTTTTCCCGTTACTCCAGCTCTTCATTACTCCATCACTTCCCGTGATTCCCCCTTGACGATACGGGGGCGCGTTTCATGTTACCCCGGTTTCAGCCGGTCGTAATCGCGCTCGCAGGCCAGCACGCTCGACTGGAACGCGCGGTTAAACGACTATTCTAAATTTCATGTTTAACGGACTCTTCGGCTGGTTATCCAGCGACATCGGGATCGACCTCGGAACGGCCAACACGCTCGTTTACGTAAAAGACCAGGGCATCGTGCTTCGCGAACCGTCGGTCGTGGCGGTCCAGGCCGGCACGAACAAAGTGCTCGCGGTCGGCGACGAAGCCAAGCGCATGCTCGGCCGTACGCCATCGAACATCGTCGCGGTGCGCCCCTTGAAAGATGGCGTGATCGCGGACTTCGAAGTGACGGAAGCAATGCTCCGGCATTTCATCACGAAAGTGCATGGCCGCCGGGTGCGCGCGAAACCCCGGGTAGTAATCGCGGTCCCGTCGGGCATCACGGAAGTGGAGAAGCGCGCGGTGCGGGAATCGGCCACCCACGCCGGAGCGCGCGAAGTTTATTTGATTGAAGAACCGATGGCGGCGGCGATCGGGGTTGGGCTGCCGGTGCAGGATCCGGCGGGCAACATGATCATCGATATCGGCGGCGGCACGACCGAAGTCGCGCTGATTTCGCTGTCCGGAATTGTTTTCAGTCGCAGCGTGCGGGTGGCGGGTGACGAGCTCGACGAAGCCATCGTGCAATACATGAAGCGCGCCTACAACCTGATGATCGGGGAGCGCACCGCGGAAGAAATCAAAATCAAAATCGGATCGGCGTATCCGAGCGAGAAAGAAACCAGCGTGGAAGTGAAGGGCCGCGATCTCGTCGCGGGGCTGCCGAAAACGCTGATGATCACGTCGCAGGAAGTGCGCGAAGCTTTGCTCGAACCGATCTCAACGATTGTCGATTCTGTCCGCATCACGCTCGAGCGTTGTCCGCCGGAATTGTCCGCCGACCTGGTGGATCGCGGTTTGGTCCTCGCCGGTGGCGGCGCGCTCCTCCGCGGCTTCGACAAACTCTTGAGCGAAGAGACCGGTCTCCCTGTCCACGTGGCTGAAGATCCCCTGAGCGCCGTCGCGGAAGGAACCGGCAAATGCCTCAATGAACTTAAATTTTTGCGTCAGGTGGCCTCAAGCGATCGCAACTGGCGCTAGCGACATGTCCGTAATTCAGGCTGGCCGCCTGAGTTGTCGCGCACTCTTGAAGACTGCGCCCGATCCAGCATGAGGACGCACGGTGAAACGAATCAGGCGGAAAGCCTGAGTTACGCTCAATGAACCGGTCGAGCATTATCGCGCTCGCCGCCCTCGGCGCGATCCTGGCCTATTTTCTCACCTTCGGCGCCGAGGGAACGCGCAAGCTCCAGGCGGGATTCTACAAAGTCATTTCGCCGTTTCTCTCGAGCGGCTCCGGTATCAAGAAGCAACTCACGGCGGTCAGTGGCGGGTTGCAGACCCTGGAGGAACTCGAGAAGGACAACTCGTCGTTGAAAGTGGAGAACCGTTCGCTCAAGGCGACGAACCAGGCCCTCCGCGATGTGGAGCACGAGGTCAATCGTCTCCGCCACGCGCTCAATTATCGCGAACGCGCTCTCTTCAAGCTGGTCCCGGCGGAAGTGCTGACGCGTGATTCATCCACCTGGTGGCGAACCATCACGATCAATCGCGGCAGGAGCGACGGAATCGAACCGGACCAGCCAGTGGTGACCGACGAAGGCGTCGTCGGAAAAACCGCGACCGTGGGCGACAACGTGAGCGTCGTGCTCTTGATTTCGGATGAGAACTGCAAGGTTGCCTGTTCGGTCGAGGGCAGTCGCGAGCAGGGGATCGTCTGCGGCGAACGAGTGACGGGATCCACCACGCCGGTGCTCGACCTGAATTTTCTCTCGAAGCAGGCGAATCTCCCCGCGAACGCGAAAGTTTATACCTCAGGTGTCGGCGGAGTTTTTCCCTCGGGGCTGGTCGTCGGCACGGTGCAAAGTTTTCGGGTGCGTGAGCTCGACAGCCAGGCGCGGATACAGCCGGCGGTGGACCTGTCGCATCTTGAGGATGTTTTCGTCGTAACAGGACGGAAGTGATGCGAAAGGACGAAATCCGAATGAGACTTTCTCGAATGCCCTTCCATCATTCGTCATTGCGGCCACGCCGATGATCTTCTTCGCCATCCTCCTTGTCCTGACGTTCGTGGCGCAAATCGTCGAGTTCTTCATTCCGCCGCTCGAGTGGATGTTCATGGCCCGCATCTACATCGTGCCGATCATTGTTTTCTACGGCGCGATGTCCCTGCCTTTCCCCGCGGTCATGACGCTGGCTTTCTTCGCCGGGTTCATGCTCGATGCGGTGACGGCGCAGGTGCTGGGTGGCCGGGTTGAAATCTCGGTCGGATGGTCAATACTCCTCTACGCCGTCCTGGCGGCGATTATGCATGGGCTAAGGCCTTTGTTTGTTCGGGGAAGATGGGAAGTGCATTGTATAATGAGCGGTGTTTGCACCTCCGCGATCCTGCTTTCCCAATACCTCATGATTTCATTCCGGCGCGGCTCGCTCTTCTTCACCCGCGAAGCCTGGTGGCAGATCGTCGGGCCGGGCATCATCGCGATGCTCATGGCGCCGCTCGCTTTCTGGTTCCTGCATTATCTCGCCGGCCTCACGAGAAATCCTTATCGTCCGGATCCGGATACCTATGAGGCTTACGAA
>JALYIN010000426.1 GCA_030775765.1 Verrucomicrobiota bacterium | reverse complement strand
GTCTTGTATTTCTCCGCGCCGATGGCTTCGAGAAAGCGATTGATCATGAAGTTGTTCTCGAGAGTGAGGCTGAGTTCACCCGTCATCCCGCGTTTAATCATGGCCTCTTCCAGGACGCGCAACACCAGCGCCTCCGCAATGCCATGCCGCCGATATTTTTCGACGACGCCCAGCGCGATCAACCGGCCCTTTTTGATGCGACTCTTGTAATAGAGAAGTTTCGCCAACCCGATCGGTAGGCCAAACCAGGTCAGCCGGCCATTTACTTTTTGCAGGACGACATTGATGTCGCGCACGGCGAGAATGAAACCTACCGGATGGCCATCGATTTCCGCAAAGAGAGTCAGGTCGGATTCGACGATCGGCTTTAACTCCCTGGTCATGCCTTCGATTTCCGCTTCCGTGAACGGGACGAAGCCCCAGTTTTTTTGCCACGCCTGGTTGTAGATTTCGCGGATGCGGCGCCCTTCCTCGTCGAGATTTTTCAGATCGGCCGGCCGGATCGTGGCCGACTGACGGTTTTTCATTCGGGACATAAGCCGCCGCAAACGATCACACGCGTCGGCCGGATCCGAAAACCACCAGGCATAAAGATCCATTGCCTTCTCGAAGCCCCACGCCTCGATCAGCTTTCGGTAATAGGGCGGATTGTGAGAAGTGAGGAGCGTGGGTGGATGTTGAAAGCCCTCAATCAACAAGCCGCAGACGTAATTGGTCGAGTAATCGATCGGGCCCATGATTTCATCGCGGCCTTTGCCGCGAAGCCAATCAGCGGCCGCTGCGAATAAGTCGGCCGCGACCTGTGGATCATCGATCGATTCCAACAAACCGAAGCAGCCCACGTTTGTTCCGTGGAGCGCGTTGTAGTTCGGATCGTCGCTCGCCATGATCCGGCCCACGATCTCGCCGCCCGCGCACGCGAGAAAAAGTGCGGAATCGCCGTGCAGGTAAAATGGGTGCTTCCGGCTGAGGAATTCTTTGCGCTCGATCAGCAGCGGCGGCACCCACGCCGGATCGTTCGCGTAAATCCGCCAGGGGAATTTGATGAAGGCGTCGCGTTCCTTTGGCGAGTTTACCTGGGTAACTTCAATAGGCATGTTCAGTCACCAGCGGTTCCAGTCGGCGGCAAATTGCATTTTGGCGAAAGGCGAGAAACACGAGGAGAAAATTCAGGGCGGTCAATTCAATTGCGAAATACCACACGGGTTGCGCAAGGAAGAGAAGCAGAAAGAGCAAAAGCATTCGCGTGTTAGTCCTTAAGAGAAAAAAGAAACTGATCATAGTGCGGTTCATCTGCCGGTAGCGGTCTCGAAACGCTTGGGGCACACCCCCGGCGAAGGTCCTGCGAGCGGTTTCTTCCAAACGCGCGAGACCCGGGCATAACCTCTCTTGTTCGGCGACATAACCGAGGTGGATCTTGAGCAATAGTTTTTTCCAGAAATGGGTTCTCCACGTCACCGCCTCGTATGGCGGTCGCAGGTCGGAGGATAACTCGAGCGAGCCCAATTTTCCGACGGCGAATCGAAGATAGGCGTCCCGACAGAACTCCGCAGTCTCACTCTGCAATCGATGGCTCAGACCCGCCAGCAAGGCGACCACCCAAACTCCGTGCGACCCGCCCTCAGCCAGATAGCGCAAACAAAGATGCAGATAGATGCTCACATAAATCAGGTTGTCCCCGATGCCGTCCAGGACGCGTCCGCTCGGGCTGTAGCGATTCGTCATACGGGCGAGCTGTCCATCGGCATTGTCCATCGCGTTCGCCAAAACGTGGAGGCACATCCCAACAAGGTTCGTCGCCAGGTCCCGATAGAAATAAAGATGCCCGGCAGCAATGCCGATCAGCGTCCCAATGACGGTGACGCCGTTGGGGGTAAATCCTACCCAGGCAAAGAAACGCGCTAACTGGAAACCAACTTTGCGATAGAAATGAAGATCGAGGAATCCTTCGATTTCTCGCGACTTGTAAGTCGCTTCAACCGCGTCCCGCTGCATGACGGCGCGGTCAGGCGTGCTGCATCGCGGCGGGAACGGCGGGAACGAAGACGTCGGAGAGAATGTTCAGCGCCTCGTCCAGATCCGCCCGCGTATGGTTCGCTGTGACGCACGCACGGAAACAAATCCGGTCTTCTGGCACTGCCGGGTAATCGACCGGCGCAACGAAAAGACCGCGGCGGCGTAGTTCGTGACCGAGTTGATACATCCGGCCGCGATCTCCGACGATGAGTGGCATAATATAAGTTGTGGAATCACCGGTATCGATGCCGAGGCTATTGACCTGAGCTCGAAAATAATCGGCGTTCTCCCAGAGACGGGTCCGCAGTTGGGGCTCGCGGGTCGCGATCTCCAGCGCTTCCAGAATGGCGCCGATCACCACCGGTGGAAGCGCGCAGGAATAGACGTAGGAATGGGCGTAGAGGCGCAGGTAATCCAGCGTCTCCTTGGGCCCGGCGACAAACCCGCCAAGCGCTCCGAAAGCTTTTGAAAACGTGCCGTAGACAAGTTGAATGCGGTCTTCCACTCCCAGCAGTTCGCCGGCGCCGCGGCCATTCTTACCGCAGGCCAGCATCGAGTGCGCCTCGTCGATAAGGATGCTCGCATTATGCGACTCGGCTATGTGAAGCAGCTGGTCCAGATTCGCGAGATCGCCGTCCATGGAGTAAATCCCCTCGACGATCACGAGCGCGCGCGTCCCTTTCCGCTTGCTCAGCGCCGCATCGAGAGAAGCCGGGTCGTTATGCTCGAAACGGTCCAGCCGGCAACGCGAAAGCACCGCGCCATCGCGGAGACTGAGATGCGACCGGTTATCCAAAACCGCGACGTCGTTCTTGCGCAACAATCCCGAGATCGTTCCGAGCGCGCCGCCGAAGCCGCTGTTGAAAAGCATCGCGTCCTCTCGATCCAGAAAGTCCGCCATGCCCCGCTCAAGCTGCCGATGGAGATCGGTCATGCCGGAGAGCGTGGGAGATCCGCACGCGCCCATTCCGTATTTTGACAGCGCGGCCGTGGCGGCCTCGATCACTTTCGGATGATTCGCCAGGCCGAGGTAATTATAGGAACAGAGATTAACGACGGGCTGCGGCTGGCCACCGTATTGGATCGTGGTGCGAGCGTCCGCGGACCCGAGCATGTCCGGTTCGTAGAGGCTCGCCGCCCAGATCGCCCCCTTCCGCCGCCATTCCGTAAATCCGGCGGGCGGAGCCAATGGTTCATCGCGCTCGCCCGCAACGAAATCGCCGAGGCCGAGCGTCTCGTCAAAGCTCAGTTCGGCCTCTGCCCCTTCGTCGTCACCTCTCATATAAATATAAAGGCGTCTAGCTTGAGCCCGGGGCCCTGGGGAATCAACTCCATATCTGCTCCATGCGGCGCTCCCACGCCTCATGGTTCCGTTTAGCGTCGCAAATGAAGGGCAATGCTGCGATTGCCTTAATAATTACTCGATTGAGCAGGCGATAAAATAAGGCAGTGGCCGCGAAACGTCCATAAATAAAACCACCCCACGCCGTCCCCGTCATTCTAGACTTCGTGCTCAAAAAAGTGTCATGGAAGCATGCCTTTGCCTTCCTCCCAGTGGTCGATCGTTTCCGACCCGGAATCCGGCATTGGCTTTCATCTCCGTGTATGGACCGCAGTGCGCCGGGATGTGCATGTGGGGCGAAAGAATCGGAAACAACGCCGAATAGCTCGATGGGGCGCGGGCAGCGCGCGCGATTGGTGCTGGCGCTGGGGACTAATCTCATCAGCGATTTGACCGAAGCGCGAATGGATCGAATTGTGACGCGGGCAGCCCAGCCGGAAGGCAAATGACACGACTCCCTCCGAAAGAGACCGCGCTGATGATGGGGGCTCTGGCGGCCGCCATCTTTCTGTATTGGCTTCTCCATCAACGGTACTACCTCTCGTACGTAGACGACTCATGGTGCGTCTCCCAGGCGCGTTACTTCTTCGACACGGGAAAAACCGAGGACTACTTGTTTCGCACGCCGGACGCTCCCGATCGCGTGCTCGTTTTTTTCCGGACGTATTTCTACGTCTACGGCATCGTCCTGAACTGGCTGGGCTGGACTAAGAGCAATGCGCTTGTCGTGTCCAGTCTGTTCATCTGGCTCAGCGCAGCCGTTTGGTTTTTCATTTTCCGGCGCCTGAAATTTTCGGTGACGCTGCAGTCATTGATTCCTTTGTCGATGCTGTTATTTCCCGCCTACTTCAGCGCCGCCAATCTGGCGCGATACGATGCGTTGGTCTTCTTCTTATCCTCGCTCTCCTTTCTCTGCTTTCTGAGCAGACGGTACCTGTTATCGGGCTTGTTCTTGGTGATGGGAATGGAATGCCACCCTATGGGCGTCGCCGCGGCATTCTACATTCTCGCGTATATCATCTCTGACCGAGCCGCATTCCTTGCCGATCGCCGCAAGCTGTTTTGGGTCGCGAGTTGGTTTGGCGCCGGTGCCCTTTTGGGACTGGGCTACGTGTGGTGGCTCCATCCAGACCTGTCGTTCGAAAGACTCACGACGACTCTCGCGATCGACAAAAGCATGAACAATTTCAAGTTCGGCTTCATCGTGAAGTACTTTACGCAGGCCTACTGGTACCGGCATGCCTGGGAACTGCCGCTGATTCTTGGCGCTGTCGCTCTGTCAATCAAACACAAGCTGTGGAAACGCAACGCCTTCCCGGCAATTTTTCTGGTCACCATGATTGCGTGTTCATTCGTTATTGGTCGAGCGAATGCGAACTACATGGTTTTTGTCTATCCGTCGTTCTCGGTGCTGATATTCACCACGTTCGAGGAGCTCCGCCTGCTTGGGAAGATCGTTCCGGCGATCGCTGTGGTTCTGGCGGTTCTCTACGGGGTCCACTATGGTCTTCACCGCGACTTTGACTTTAATCGGATTACCGCGGAAACGAGGGCCACTCTCGTTAACGAAAACCTGCCGGTGATTGGAATGCCGGACAATTGGTTCGCCGTGCCCGATCGAGAGTTCTATCCGATCTATCCTTCCGTTAGCTGGATTCCTCGCTTGGGCCTGAAGGATTTCTACCTCGTAAAGAATGACTACATCGGTGATCAAAGCAACAACTACCACAAATTGATTTCTGCCCTTCACGAAACGCACGACTGCGTGGCGATACGTCATTTTAAGGCGTTCCGTGATCATGAAGTGGATGTCTTCCAATGCAGCGAAAAGGTTCGCACCGGCCAGCCATGAGGGATGCGCGCCTCACAAGCCGAATCGATTCGATAATCGAAAAATGTGCAGCCCCGCAATTTCCGCCATTTACGTTCTACATTGGGTCATGATCGAGAAGACAACGGAATGGGAAACCCGGTTCGCCGCGCTCCTCGCGGAGGAGCAGAGCGCGAGTGACGCGGCGCATGACGAAGGGCATGTGCGGCGAGTCGTTGCGAATGCGAAGAAACTTGCCGAGGCGGAGGGAGCCGATCTCGCGGTCGTATTGCCGGCAGCGTGGCTGCATGACTGCGTCGTGATTGCGAAGACCTCACCGCAACGCTCCTCCGCCTCTCGTCTCGCCGCGGAACGCGCCGGTGCTTTGCTCGGCGTGGCTGGCTACCCCGCGCAGCATATTCCCGCGATCGAGCACGCGATTGAGGCGCACAGTTTCTCCGCTCGCGTAGCGCCGCAGACGCTCGAGGCAAAAGTTGTGCAGGATGCGGACCGACTCGAAGCTCTGGGCGCGGTGGGAATTGCCCGCACCCTGATTACGGGCGGCGCGAACGGTACGCCTTTCTACGATCCTTCCGAGCCGTTTCCTGTCACTCGCGCCGCCGATGATCGCACGAGCATCATCGACCACTTCTTCACCAAATTGCTGACGCTGGCGCAGACGATGCAGACTGCGGCCGGACGCGCAGCGGCGCAGCAACGCGCGCAGTTTTTGAAGCAGTTCCTAACCCAGCTTGGCAGCGAAATCGGCATTCCATTCCGCTGATACTGCGAAAGGAAGCTTCATTGTTTTATTGTCATGCGGGTGCGAATCGGCACCTGCCCGTTGAGCAGAATGTTGGCAGATTTGAACCCGCGGTTGCTGAACTTGAGGTCTGACGTGGATAAATCGATGGCAGCGACGAAGCGGTAATACAACGCGCCCGACGCCGTCTGCGGCACGCTAAACGGTTTCGGGGAAATAATATTCTGGCCCATCACCGAGAAGGTTTTTTTTGTCGTGGGTCCCGTCCAGTGCAGCTCTTGGTTCTGGATGATGTAGGAGCACCGGTCCGTGATGAAGCAGGGAATGTTACCCGTGCTGACGTCGATGGCGACCGACATGTTGTGCGCCAACGTCAGCGTGAAGCTCGTGCTGCTGTTTTTGCTCACCGCCGTGATGTCATCTTCGATCGCATGCCCGGGAATGATCAGGCGCTGGCCTGGGCTGGGCTCGGGATTAAGGGTTCTTGCGGCGCTGATCGTGACGGTGTTTTGGAGAGTCGTAACGCTGCTGGTCACCTTGTGCGGCCCGCTGGCAAAAAGCTGAAAGGCTATGCCTGGGGCAGCCGTGGGCATCGGCGTTGTGGTCGGCGAGGCGCTGGCGTCGGGTGTCGGCGAAGGATTTCCGTTGATATCAACCAATTGCGGCAGCGAAACGGAGCCGTGGAGGTCCTGGACCATTTGCAACATGGCTGTGCGGGCCTGCTGGTGCGCGGAATTAACGGCAACGTTCTTCGAAGCGAGAATCGTTCCGATATTGAGGAGTGCGTAGATGATCAGCCCCACGACTCCGACAAGCAGGGTGGTAAATATAGTTTCGACCAGGGTGGTGCCGCACTTTCCGGAAGATAATCTCATAGGCTTGGGTCTCACAGAGGCAGACACGCTCATCGCACCGCTCAAAAAATGAGCAGCGAATGTGCTAGTCCGCCGTGCTAAATCCGCGCCGCCACGAGGATTTACCCGTGGCCCCGAGGGGCGACCCTAACGGGATTCGAACCCGATGGAACGGTATTGTTCGTGACCAATTGTATCTTTGTAAGTAACTGAAAATGAGCAGCTTGATGTCCAGCATCATTTTTTGTTGAAATTTGAAATGGGTCACAAGAGGGCACGGAATTCATTGATTTCTGTCACGTTTTGTCACGGCGATTTAATTGGATTCGTATTCCCAATCGTTAGAGTACGGCGCACGTTAGGCGCGCGCTCTTCGCGTTCCTCAAAACGCAAGGGCAATCAGCTTCGAGTCATCGAGTCAGTTGGCTCGGCGTGCACAAATCATCCGTCTGATTACAAACCCCGAAGAATCGGGAGTTTGTCATAAGTTCATAGGGAGATTACGACGTGCACGAGTGTTTCGGCCCGTAGGTCATCCCGGTGGCCAAGGACTGCCTCCTCGGAGCTGTTATTGAAATTTATCTCGGCGCTAGCGAGGCGACGAGTTTTTCGAAGCGCGGGTCGCCGCGTAACGGGTCCCAGAAAGGATGCAGGCGGAGATAGCCGTAACTTAGTCTGCTGGGGATTTGCAATTGTCGCGGCCACTTGCGCGAGGGCGAGATCTTTCTCTCCGGTGCACGCATAGATGATGCCGAGGTATTCCATGATGCTCGCTCCCGCCATTGAGTCCTTGGTCACGGGAAGAAGCTCGACTGCGCGCCGGCCTTCGCGAATGGCGTCTTCCTTGCGCCCCAGCGCGGCGTCAATCATTCCGAGGATGCAGAGGCCCGGCCCGTAGTCGGGTTGCTCACGCACCGTGGTCTCCGCTTCCACGCGCGCGGATGCAAAGGCGGCGCGCTCTTCGTGTCGGGAAACAGACACGCGACCGGCCGTTCGAAACGCGGCTCATCGTGCAGCGGTTCGAGGAACGGCTCCACTTTGAACCCATTCTCAATCGAGCGATCGTCATATCCTTTCTCGAGCCAGTTCAGGGCCTCCTCTTTTTCACCGAGCGCGACATAGACGAACGCGAAGTTGATGGCCGCGGCCACGAAACGTTTCCCCGACTGGCCCCGGCGTCAGCTAATCTTTCGGCGCGAACGAAGCGACGATTTTTTCGAAACGCGGATCGCCCCGCAGCGGATCCCAGTCTGGGTCCAGCTTCAGCGCGCCGTAGTCAGGACCGGGAATTCGCCCTGCGCGCACAAGGTATTTGAGCGCTAAATCTTTTTCGCCCGTCCAGGCATAAATCTCCGCAAGATCCTGACTTGCTTAGGCCCTGCCCACGTATCCTGGGACATTGGCAGCAGCTCGCAACCGCGTTGCCCTTCGCGAATCGCCTCCTCCTTGCGCCCCAGCGCCGCATCCACCCGGCCCAGTACGCTCCAAGCCTCGCCGTAATCGGGTTGTTCGTGGAGAGTTTTTTCTAAGATTGCGCGCGCAGCGGTAAAAGCCTTCCGTGCCGTCTCTGGGCCATTGAAGGTGCGTGCGGCGTAGCCTACGAACCATTCTCGCGGCCGAACAAAGTTAGAAACCCCGAGAGGAAATCCTTCGGGAGGAATGGCGGCAAGTGCGCGCTCCGTCGCGGCGCGGTCGCGCTGGTAGATCGCGCACAGAAATAGCATTTTGGCAATCTTGGGCGCGGCATCCGGTTGTTCGGCAAGAATCGCATCAAGCTCCGCTCGCAGCGGTCGGATATCCGCCTGTTCTTGAAGGGGCAGGTAGGCCCTTTCGATACGAGTGAAATATCGTGTGGTGAAACAGCCAGAGCCCGATCAAACATCCGCTTTGCTTCGGGGTAACGATGGAGACCCAGGTAACTGTAGCCGGCGTTGGACAGACTCTCCAAGTCACGCGGGTCCAGCTCGACGGCACGTTCTAAGTTCCTTATTGCTTCTGTCCAGCGGCCTTGTCGGCGATCGATGACGCCGGTTAAAAAATAAACTTTCGGATTGTTGGGAAGGGTCCGGCGGGCAAGGTCAAGTTCGGCTCGCGCGCGGTCGTAGTCCCGAAAACCGAGGAACCAATATCCGCCCATTTCGAGATGAACTTCCCCCGCCTCGGGCTGAAGTCGGGCTGCAT
>JALYIN010000425.1 GCA_030775765.1 Verrucomicrobiota bacterium | reverse complement strand
GTGGCGGAATGCTTGATGCCCCCATCGCCGAGTCGAAGCGCAGTCCCGCGCCGAAGCTGTCCGAACGCCCGCCGGCCAACCCCGCGGACGACTAGAAATTATCGCCAGCTCTTCTTCATGAATCGGTCTCGCTCTATTCTTATCTCAGCCTTCGCCGGATTGCTCGCTTTCGCCGCGTCCGCCTTCGGCCAATCAAGGACCATCGTGATCGACGCCGGCCATGGCGGGTTCGATCGTGGCGGGGTTCCGGGCCAGCGCATCAGCGAGAAAGACAAGACCCTCGATGTCGCGCAACGCCTCAAGCGCATTCTCCAGGCCGAGGGCTACCGTGTGATCATGACGCGTGACAGCGATGTCTTCATTCCCTTGCCCACGCGGGTCGCGATCGCGAACTCGTACCGGGGCGCGAGTTTTGTTTCTATTCATTTCAACTGCGCATCGCGTGTCGGGGCCAACGGCATCGAGACATATTATTACAGCGGTGACAGTGCTTCGCTGGCGGCGAGCATTCACCGTAACGTCGTTTCCGGCGCTCCCAGCGAAAATCGCGGAATCCGGCGGCGCGGATTTTACGTCCTGCGGCGCACGGCCATTCCGGCGGTCCTGGTGGAGTGCGGGTTCCTGACCAATCCGACGGAAGGACGGCTCGCGCTAACCGGGGACTACCGGCAGAAACTGGCTGAGCAAATTGCGCGGGGAATTCGCCGGCAACCAGCGACGTCTGTGCGGGCCTTGACGGCCAGTCTCCGCAGCGTTTCGCTCGGCAACGATTTCGTCCGCGTGCCGGCGGAAAGTTTCGGCCGCAGCCGGAAACGATCTTCAAAATCGGCGCGGACTCATCGCAGCAGCAAGAACAAGAAGAGCGAGAGCAGCAAACCTGGAAAAAAGAAGTCGAAGAAGAAATCGGAGGAGTAATTGGATTCGCCGATCGTAAGTGCCGCGGCGATGCGGGCGGCGGAAGAGGCCGCATTCGCGAGCGGCGTCGAGGTGGAAGCGCTGATGGACCGCGCCGGCGCCGGCGTAACCGCGGCGGTCCGGCAGTTTTTTCCGCGAGCAGGCGGGGCAGTTATTTTTGTTGGGAAAGGTCATAACGGTGGCGACGGGCTGGTCGCGGCGGCGTGCCTGAAGCAGGCCGGCTGGGAAATCGATCTGCGGCTGATTTTTCCCGAGGAGGATTGCGCGGAGCTGACGAAGAAAAAACTCGATGATTTTCGCGAAACTAAATGTGGGAGCCCCGAAAGCTTTCAGCGCGTCTCGGCACTAATCGTCCTCGATGGTCTGCTAGGGCTCGGCGCGAAACATCTCTTACGCGAGCCGGTGCGCGCCGCGGCCCAGGAGATAAATCGCCTTCGCCGCGAACAGAACGCGTTCGTTTTCGCCATCGATCTGCCGACCGGTCTGGATGGCGATACGGGCGACGCCGATCCCGATTGCGTCGTGGCCGATTGCACGGTCACGATTGGCAACGCGAAATATGGCCTGGTGGTCGACAGCGCGATCGATCTTGTCGGACGCATCGCGATCGTCGCGTTGAGCGAGCTTGCCATGGCGCCTTCGCCCGCCAACGACCTGATGGCGTGCGCCCCCTCGCTCGCCCCGCTGTTACCGCGACGGAAATTCAGCTCTCACAAAAACCAATTCGGGCGGATCGGCGTTGTCGCGGGTTCATCGGGTTTCATTGGCGCGGCTTTGATGACCACGGACGGCGCGCTGCGGGGCGGCGCGGGTCTGGTCGAGCTTTTCGTGCCGAAGGAAATCTATCCGATCGTCGCCGCTGCCGCTCCGGCGGAAGCGATGGTGAAGCCGGTCCGTTCCTATCGCGATTTGCTGGAGGAAAAAATCGATGTCTGGGCGCTCGGCCCGGGCCTGGGCAAAGCCGAAGCAAAGGATCTTCTGAAACTGATCGAGCGTGCCACGGCCCCGATGGTGGTGGACGCGGACGGCTTGAACATTCTTTCCGGCGAGGTCGAGATTTTGAAACGTTGCGCCGGGCCGCGTCTCCTCACTCCGCACCCCGGTGAGATGAAACGGCTTTTCGATTCCGGAAAAATGTCGCGCGCCGGGACAGCGAAGAATTTCACGGAACTGTTTTCGGTAACGTTACTGCTCAAGGGGGCGCGGACGATCGTCGCGGAGCGGGGCCGTCCGTTGAGCTACAATTCGACCGGAAATCCTGGAATGGCGACGGGCGGAATGGGCGATGTGCTCACCGGGGTGTGCGCCGCTTTGATCGGGGAGGGTCTTTCCCTTTACGACACGGCGCGAATCGGCGCGTGGAGTTGCGGTCGCGCCGCGGAGATCGCGATTTTCGAGAACGGCGAAAGCGAAGAGTCGCTCTTGCCGCGCGATGTCCTGAAGAACCTTGGTCGTGCGCTTACTGAACTTCTGTAGCCGCTTCGCTATGCGAAGCGCGGGATCGATTTGCAACGGCAGCCGCGCTCACGCCGCCCACAGGGCGGCGGCTACAGAAGGTCAGTGCTCTGAGAGCAATTTCTGAAAGCGAGGATCGTTTCGCAC
>JALYIN010000424.1 GCA_030775765.1 Verrucomicrobiota bacterium | reverse complement strand
GTGTCTCGAAGCGCAGAAGAAGCCCAGGCGGACTCAGGAAAGCTCCCGAGGCGTGCTGAAGAACGAGGTATCTGGTCGCGCTACCATCGTCGGCATCCGCTTTGATTGGGAGAACGTCGATAGCGGTCTTCAGCCCGGTGATAAGCGGACCGTGACGGCCTGTCTGCGGGTCAATCTGCTCCACGACCGACGTGCCCTGCGCGAACGGGAAACCCCGAAACAGCGTAACCAGAAGTTTCCCGTCGACGTAAGCGATGCCAGTGGGAACTGCTTCGGAAGTCGGCCGGCCAACACTCGGCGGGGGCGGCGTCGGATTGAAGAGCGGATTCGGGATGGGCGGGAATGCTGTGAGGATAGAGTAATCGCCCGTGGCAAGATTCACGCGCCAGACGTGGTTGCGGCCGCCGTCCGTGACGAAAAGCTGATTACCGACTGCGACAAGATCGAATGGATTCGTGTTCCGCACGTTTCCAGCGAAGGAAGGAAGCGGCTCCGGCGCGTAATCAGGAAAATTCGCGATCAATTCGATCGTGATCGTATCACGGCTGCCATTGGACAGGGTGACCGGCGTGCGATTGGCGAGCGTCTGCTGGTCGGCGAGCGTGAGCGTAAAGCCGGTCGTGGTTTTCTCGACCTTAGCGCTGAAATGGATCGCTAAAATCGAGCTGAACAACGCCGAAGAAGGATTCGGGTTGGGCGCGGTCGTGCCCTGAGTCGGACCTGCGATCACGGCGTCGCCTACCCCAATGGCAACATAAAGGGTGCGGCCGCGCAAGAAGAGGCCGTCTGGGCCGGAGGGTGCATTGGCTTCGAAGCTGATCCCGGAGGGAAGCCCGGAGATAAGCGTACGGCGCACGCCCTTAAGATCGACAATGGAGATGCGACCCGTGTTTGGATTGCTGGTGCCGCTTTCCGAAACGAGCAGGTTATCTTTTTGGGAAAGGGTGATCCCGATCGGTCGCAGAAGGCCGGTGGTCAGATCTGTCACGGGGCATTGCGCTTTCGCTTCGACACCCGCGAGCAACAAGTGCGCGCTGATGACCGTGGTTAGAACGGCTTTTGTTATCGACGGGTTCTTGGGATTTTTGACATGTCTCTTCATGTTGTTTCGTTCTTTCCTGTTGGTTCTTTCTTTTCGTTTTGTTATTTTTGTCCTGAGGCGGGATGGTGCCCGTTCTTCAAAGGAAGGTTTTGCTCCAACCGATTGTGAAAGTCCTTAAGCCGCGGCTGAATTCTCGGTGAATGTTCTGAAAACTTGATGGAAACCTCGTCTGCTACCGTTTACGAATTCGGCGAATTCCGGCTCGACCCTGCGAACCAGCGACTAACCCGGCACGACGGAACTCCGGTGCCGATGACGCCTCGCGTTTTCGACACCCTTGTCTTCATGGTCGAGCATCAGGGCGCGGTCCTCGATAAAGAGCGGCTGATGGAGGCTGTCTGGCCAGATTCAATTGTCGAAGAGAACAACCTCACCCAAAACATCTCGACCCTGCGGCGGATCTTCGGAGACACGACGGGATCACATCGTTTTATCGTGACCGTGCCTGGTCGCGGCTATCGCTTTGTCCCGGAAGTCAGAATACAGGAGGTCGATGGAGGGCCTGCGCCGCCCACAATTCCGGCGACCGCAATCAAGCCCCCGGAAAGTCACGCAGAGCGAGCGGCTCCGCTTTCCCAACCGGATCACCCAGCGACGAGCCGCGGTTTCCGGCCAATCTTGCTGGCGACGGCAGCCGCATTAGCGCTCAGCGTTGCCGCCCTCTTTTTCTGGCGCGACCGAACCCCCAATTCGGCTCCCTCGCTGGCCCCCGCTCGATCCGCCACGATTGCTGTTCCCGAAAACAGCATTGCCGTGCTGCCATTCGCGAATCTAAGCGCTGATCAGGAGAATGCGTTTTTCGCGGAAGGCATACAGGACGACATCCTCACGGCACTGGCCAAGATCGCCCAATTGAAGGTTATCGCGCGCACGAGTGTAATGACTTACCCAGCCGGTCCCACGCGGGATCTTCGCGAGATCGGGCAGGCGCTCGCCGTGGCAAAAATTCTGGAAGGAAGCGTGCGGCGTGCTGGCGGGAAAGTGCGCGTCACCGTCCAACTCATTGACACGCGCACTAACACCCATGTGTGGGCCGAGACCTACGATCGCGATTTGGCGGACGTGTTCGCGATCCAGAGCGAGATCGCCCGGCAGATCGCCACCCAACTTCAGGCGAAACTTTCGCCTAACGAAAAAGCCGCCATCGAGGAACGGCCTACTCGTGACCTCGTTGCTTACGATCTCTATCTGCGGGCGAAAGTATTTTACGCGAGTGGTCTTTCCAGCTCGAAAGGCCAGGACAGCCTCGAGGAGGCGGTGCGCCTGCTCGATCAAGCTGTCACTCGCGACCCGGGATTTTTTCTGGCCTATTGCCAATTGGCGCGCGCGCACGATTTGCTTTACTTCCTCGGCGCAGATCACACGCCCGCGCGCCTCGCCGCAGCGGATTCCGCCATTGCTGCCGCGGTGCGTTTACGGCCCGACTCTGGTGAGGTGCATCTCGCGTCGGCGTGGCATCTGTACCATGGTTACAGGGATTACGATCACGCTCGCGCGGAGCTCGCCCTTGCCCAGCGCACGCTCCCCAACGCCCCGACGATTTTCGAATTGCTTGGCCTGGTCGGCCGCCGTCAGGGTCGCTGGGAGGAGTCTACGCTTAGCTTAGAAAAAGCGGTGGATCTCGATCCAGGTAACAAGTCTCTCCTCGGGAATCTCTGGGATAATTATTACCTGCTGCGCCGTCTGGCTGAGGCAGCCGCGACTGCTGACCGCATTCTGAAGTTGGTCCCGCACGACGCCGTCAGTCAGGTGGGCCGAGCTTACATTGATCTTCAATGGCGCGCCGATTCGAAGCCACTGCACGAAACCATCGAGGGCATCGTCACTGAAAATCCAGCTGCGGCGGCTGACATCGCCGATGACTGGCTCTACCTTGCCCTGTGCGAGCGTGACCCGGTCGCGGCCAATCGCGCCCTGGCTGCCATGAAGCTCGGTGTCATTGCTGTCGGTACCGCCCGTTTGCCGCGCGCCTGGTTCGAAGGCGTAGCAGCACACGCTCGGGGCGATGTCGCGGCTGCGCGAAACGCCTTCGCCGCGGCGCGTCTGGAAGCGGAGCACATGGCGCGCGAGCAGCCCGACTACGGTCCGCCGCTCGCCGTCCTCGGGATGATCGACGCGGCGCTGGGGCGCAAAGAAGAGGCCATGGGCGAGGGACGCCGCGCGGTCGAGCTTCTCCCCGTGGAGAAAGACGCGCCGGCCGGAGCATACATGATGGAATTGCTCGCGATCATTTACGCGTGGACCGGAGAGAAAGATCTCGCGATCGAGCAGGTGGCCGCGACACTGAAAATCCCCGGCTCGTTGCAGTAC
>JALYIN010000423.1 GCA_030775765.1 Verrucomicrobiota bacterium | reverse complement strand
TCGCGATCTGCCTCGGCGCGAACCTCGCGATTTTCGCGGTCACCAATTCCATTCTCCTCCGTCCGCTCCCCTTCCCGCAATCCGATCGGCTGGTCACAATCTTCAACACCTACCCAAAAGCCGGCGTCGAGAATGATGGCTCGTCGATCACGAACTACCACGAGCGTCGCGGCAACATCCCGGCCTTCTCGAGCCTGTCGATTTACATGGAGCGCACCGAAGTCGTCGGCGAACCCGGCTCGACCGAGCAGATGGGAGTCATCCGCATCTCACCGGATTTTTTCGCTACCCTCGGAGTGAGGCTCGCGCTCGGTCGCAGCTTCACCGAGGAAGAATGGATTCAGCAGCACAACGTCGTCATCCTGACGGACGCCTTCTGGCGCGAGCGTTTCAATTCCGATCCAAACGTTCTGGGCCGTGAGACCCGGATTAATGGCATCCCCAGACACATCGTGGGCGTCCTGCCCCCTGGTTTCCGCTTTCTTTCGTCCGAGGCGCGCCTGTTCGTCTCAATGAAATTCAGCGAGGAACAGCGTTCCGCACAAGCGCGTCACTCTGGCGGTGGCGCCATCCACATGATCGCGCGTTTGAAACCCGGCGCCACGATCGCGGAAGCGCAAGCGCAGCTCGACGCGCACAACACCGCCGTCGAGAAAGACAATCCGGAAGCGAAGATGATGGCGGAGGCCGGCTTTCGTTCCCCGGTGCTTTCACTTCACGCGGATCACGTTCGCTCCATTCGTCCGACGCTTCTACTGATGCAGGCCGGTGTGTTTTTTCTCCTCCTCATCGGCGCGGTCAATTTGGTTAACCTGCTTCTGATCCGCGCGAGCGCCCGCGCCAAAGAAATGGCGATCCGTCAATCGATGGGGGCCAGCCGGCGGCAGATTGTCGGGCAGGTCATGGTTGAAACCGTGGCGTTGACGGCCAGCGGCGGATTGGTGGGGCTCGTCGCCGGAGCGTGGGGGACGCGGTTACTTGAAATTCTCGGGGCGAATCGCCTGCCACTAGGCGCGCGGATTGAGTTCGATGGATGGCCGGCGGCAATCGGCCTCATCGGCTCGCTTGTTCTCGGCATCGTCATCGCCCTTCCGATCGCGTGGTTCAACCTGAGCAGTCATTTGGGCCACGCGCTTCAATCCGAATCACGCAGCGGGACAGCCAGTCGCGCCGCCCAAAGTCTGCGGCACGGATTCATCATCGCCCAGATTGCGCTCGCGTTCGTTCTCCTGGCCGGCGCTGCCTTGCTCGGACTGAGCCTGGAAAAAGTCATGGCGGTCTCTCCGGGCTTTCACTCCGATCACGTTCTCACCGGCGAGTTCACCATCCCATGGCAAAGCGAACAAAATCACCGCATCGAGATGGGCGATCGCTTGCTGGAATTGATCCGCCAGCAGCCGGGTGTGACCGCTGCCGGAATCATCACGAACATGCCGCTCACTGGCGATGACGGCAAAACGGCGGCCGCACCGAAGGGCTATCTACCGCCGTCGGGCCAATCGCTGCAGGGCCATTATTCCTATGGCGTGACCGGCGATTACTTCACCGCCCTCGGCATTCCGTTGCGCGCAGGACGGTTTCTGACCTCGGAGGATTCCCACCGGGCGGAACGAGTTTGCGTCGTGGATGAAGATTTTGCGCGGCGTTATTGGCCCAATGGCGGCGCGCTCGATCAGAGAATCGCGCACGGCGGCGGAACCGATCCCAATGGGGGCGCTCTGGGTCAGAAAATCACGTACGCCGGCGAAACCGATGAGGCGAAACTCTTCACGGTTGTCGGCGTAGTCGGTTCCGTCAAACAGGCCGGGCTCACGGAGGGACGCGGCCAGGGGGCGGTCTACGTGCCGTTCGCCTATCGAGAGAACTCTTATTATTTCGTGGTAACGCGCACCAGCCAGCGTCCTGAAGCATTCGCCGAGACGCTCCGCAAACTGGTCCGCGCGGCTGATCCGAACCTGGCGATCGACAACATCCGCTCGATGGAGACGCGCGTCGCGGACAGTCTCATTGTGCGGCGCTCGCCGGCCCTGCTGGCGGGAATCTTTGCCGGCGTAGCGCTCCTGCTGGCTGCGATCGGGACCTACGGAGTTTTAAGTTATGGGGTCGCGCAACGGCATCGTGAGATCGGGATACGGATGGCGGTCGGCGCGCAACGGCATCAGATCGCCGCCCAATTCCTCTCGTTAGGCCTGCGGCTGCTCATTGGCGGAACTGCCCTTGGCTTGGTCGGCGCGTGGTGGGCGGGACGAGCGATGCAAGGCGTCCTCTTCGACATCCCCGCGTTGCCTTGGGCCGCGCTTGGCGGGACCGCGCTCGTCATGACCGCCGTGTCGCTGGTCGCGTGCCTGATCCCGGCGCGCCGGGCCGCCAGCCTCGATCCAGTGGTCGCACTGCGCGCTGAATGAATGCCATGATCACGCGCCGCGAATTCACTAAAACGCTTGGCGGGGTCGCCGCGCTCGCGACGATCTCTCCGCTTATCGGCTGGGCGGCCGACGAGTCCAGAGTCTCCCCTGACGCCGCGAAGATTTACCGAGATTCCTTCGTCCTCGACGGCAACGCCTTTGCCGGAATTGGCGGCCTGCTCGGCCGTTCGAACCTGGACGAGATCACGAGGCTGATCCGCGAGTCCGGCGTGACCGTCGTTAAATCCACGCTCGGCGGGGCAATCGGGAATTTTGAGATGGCCGTCCAAGACATTGGCTACGCCCAGCAGTTGATGGAGAAACGCGCCGATCTTTTCCTGAATGTGCGCACCGCCGCCGACTTCGATCGCGCGCGGAAGGAGCAAAAACTCGGCGTCATTTATTCGTTCGAGTCCGCGGCGATGCTCGAAGACAAAATCGATCGGATCGAAATGTTTCGCGGGCTTGGTGTGCGCGTCATGCAGCTCACTTACAATCGTCGCACTCCGTTCGGCGTCGGTTGCCTCGATGGTGAGACCGACGGGCTCGCCGAGCTCGGCCGTAAAGCGATCGCGAAAATGAATGAGCTCGGCGTCGCGCTCGATCTCAGCCATTCCAATACGAAAACCACGGCCGAGGGGATCGCTGCCTCGACTAAGCCGCCGCTCCTTACTCACGCGGGTTGCCGCGCGGTCTACCTGCATCCACGAAACAAGGAAGACCGCGAGTTGAAAGCGCTCGCCGACAAAGGCGGAGTCGTGGGGATCTACATGCTGCCCTACATCACGGCTTCGCCGAAACAGCCAATGCTCGACGATTACCTTCAGCACCTCGAGCACGCGCTCAAAGTTTGCGGCGAAGATCATGTCGGTGTCGGCAGCGACGTGCCCTTCTTCACGCTCGACGACAGCGATCTCGCGGAAATGAAGAAGGCGGCCGAGAAGCGAAAAGCCGATGGAATTGCCGCGCCCGGTGAGGACCGCCCGACCTATATCCCGGACCTGAACACGCCGCGAAAAATGGAGCTTATTGCCGACGCGCTTTTGAAGCGCGGCCATAAAAACGGCGTCGTGGAAAAAATCCTGGGGAACAATTTCAAACGAGTCTTTGGAGAAATTTGGACTGCGTAATCCACCACCTGAAACCGGAACCCAAATCATGAACGACTTCCGCTTCGCTCTTCGGCAGCTCCGCAAATCGCCCGGCTTTACCGTCATCGCCGTGCTCACCCTCGCGCTCGGGATTGGCGCGAACACCGCGATCTTCAGCGTCGTCAACGCGGTCCTTCTTCGTCCGCTTCCCTACCCGCAACCGGAGCGGCTCGTTTATCTGAACGAAGTGAGCGGCGGAACGAACACTTCGATCGCACTTCCTGACTACGTTGATTGGCGGAAGGACAGCACCTCCTTCGAACATCTCGCGATCAGTCGCCTGGAATCGCGCAACCTGAGCGGGATCGCCGGCCGCGAACCGGAACGAATCGCGGTGGCGTACGTGACCGCAAACTTTTTCGATGTCATAGGCCTGCGACCGCAACTCGGCCGCACCTTTACCGAAGACGAAGACAGGCCAGGGGCGCCATCGCTGGCCGTGATCAGCGACCGCATCTGGGACCGCGCTTTTCATCGCGATCCGCAAATCGTCGGGCGCCCAATGAATTTTCACGGTCAACCAGTCACCGTCATTGGCGTGATGCCGCGCGAAATGGATTCGCCTCATGGCGTGGACGCCTGGTTCTCGGTCATGCGCCGCAGCGCCAATCCCGGATGGCAAAATCGCGCCAATCACCCCATGTTTTTCGGCTGGGGCCGGCTGAAGCAGGGTGTGACCGTTGAGCAGGCGCGGGGTGAGATACGAGCCATCTCCGGGCGTCTCGAAAAAGTTTATCCGGCCACAAACGCGGGTGTCAGCGCCGCTGTCCGGCCGCTCCTCGAAAATCTTCTGGGTAATTACCGGACCAGCCTGGCGTTGCTGCTTGGCGCGGTCGCCGTCGTTTTGCTCATCGCCTGCGCGAACTTAGCGAATCTCCTGGCCGTGCGTGGGGCCGCACGCGCCCGGGAATTTGCGGTTCGCGCGGCGATGGGTGCCGGCCGCGGTCAGATCGTCCGTCAACTTCTGATCGAGAGTTTTGTGATCTCCGCAATCGGTGGTGCGCTCGGGGTGGTCTTCGCGATTTGGGGACGCGACGCGCTCGTCGCCTTTGCGCCCACGGGCGCGCCACGTTTCCAAGAGATCGGTTTCGACTGGCGCGTGATGGCATTCGCCTTTCTCCTCGCAACCCTCACCACGATTTTGTTTGGGCTTTGGCCGGCGTGGCAGGCCGCGCGGACCGATATTAACGCGGCGCTCCAGGCCGGCTCATTCGGAAGTTCGGAAACGAAAACCGCGCGACGGAGCCGCGACTGGCTCGTGATCGTCGAGGTCGCATTGACTTTGTTGCTTCTGAGCGCAGCCGGCCTCGTTCTGAAGAGTTTCGCGAAAATGCAAAACACCCAGCTCGGCTTCGATCCGCAGCAACTACTCACGGTTCGGATCGAACTCCCCTTCACGAAATATCAGGAGCTGCCTCCGATCCTGAATTTCACGAACAGTTTGCTCGACGACGTTCGCAAGCTGCCGGGAGTGCAAAGCGCCGCGATCTCCTCGAACCCGCCGTTGCTGAGCGGTTGGCAAATCAATTTCCAACCCGAAGGTGCGCCGCCAACCGATCCCAGCCAGCAACCTTCGGGCGACTACGAAGTCGTGCAGGGCGATTATTTCGCGACGCTCAAAATAAACCTGATCCGCGGCCGGACCTTCAACGAGCACGATCGCGCGGATTCGACGCCGGTCGTCATCATCGATCAAACCCTGGCCGACATGACTTTCAAAGGACAGGACCCGCTCGGTAAGCGGCTCATGGTGGATACCGAATCGGATGTTTTGGAGGGCGGAGCACGGCTTTACGAGATCATTGGGGTCGTGCCGCATTTGAAATTCCGCGGCTACGACGACGCCACGCCGACACCGGCTTTTTTCTTTCCGGAGGCCCAGGTCGGCCGAACCAACCTTGTCCTGCATGTCCGCGCATTGGGGAACGTGAAGCGGCTCGAGAAATCCGTGCGCGATATCATCACCCGCCTCGATCCAACCCAGCCAGTGTTCGATGTCCGCACCATGGAAGAACGCGTGGCGGAAACCTGGGCCACGCATCGGCTCCTCACCTTTCTGCTCGCGATCTTCGCCGGGCTCGCCTTGCTCCTCGCGGCGGTCGGTCTTTATGGCGTGCTCGCTTACACCGCTCTTCGCCGGGTGCGCGAAATCGCGGTTCGCCTTGCCCTCGGTGCGCGCCCGGGACATATCCGCGGACTCGTGCTCGGCCACGGACTCCGCCTCTTCGGCGTCGGCATTGGCGTTGGGGCACTCGCGGTCGTCGCGTCCGCCAGTGTGATCCGCAGTTTCCTTTTTGGCGTGAGTCCGCTCGATCCCCAAACCTATCTGGCCGTCGGCCTCATCCTTTCTCTCATAACGATTCTGGCGGCCTGGATTCCGGCGCGTCGCGCCTGCCGGGTCAATCCCATTGTCGCATTGCGCGCCGAATAAAAATCATGCACACGCTTCGCCACGCTTTTCGGATCGCGCTGAAAACACCATGGCTCTCGGCCATTGTCGTCTTGTCTCTCGCCATGGGGATCGGCACGAACACCGTCGTCTTCAGCTGGCTCAAAGGACAAATATTCGAACCGTTGCCGGGCGTCAGCGCACCTGTTTGGTCGCTCGAGACAAAAGACGACACCGGCAATTACGTTTCCACTTCCTGGCTCGAATACCGCGATCTCATCGATAACGTTACCTCTTTCGACGGAATCGCCGCGCAAGGTCCGCGTTCGTTTTCGCTCGGCAATTCGGAGCGCGCTTCGCGTCTCTTCGGCGAATTCGTAAGCGCGAATTTCTTCCAGGTGCTGGGTGTTCGACCGGCGTTGGGCCGGTTTTTCCGGCCGGAAGAAGGAGATCGTCCGGGTGCGGAACCCGTTGCCGTCATTTCGCACGATTTCTGGCAAACCTATTTTCGTGGTGCGCCTGACGTTATCGGCAAATCGATCGAGCTGAACAGCCGGATGCTCACGGTCATCGGCGTGACGCCCGAGCGCTTCCGCGGTGGAATGAATTCACTCGGGTTCGACGTCTGGGTTCCTTTAACGATGGCGACGCAGCTCCAGCCCGCTACCCTCGAGCTGAGCAGCCGGACCTCGCGTCCATATTTGATGCTCGTGCAACTCAAACCCGGCATCGCCGCCGCGCACGCGCAAGGCGAGCTCAACGCGGCCGCGCGCCGCCTCATCGAAACGTATCCGGAGACGAACAAGGGCCTCGGTTACGAATTGCTGCCGCTCTGGAAAGTCCCGCGCGGCGGCCAAAGCGTCGTCTACGCCTTGGCCACGCTGCAGGTCTTCGCGTTCCTGATTCTAATCGTCGTCTGCGCGAATACCGCGAATCTTCTGCTCGCTCGCGCCAGTGTTCGCCAGCGCGAGATCGGAGTCCGGCTCGCTCTCGGCGCCGGGCCGGTTCGAATCGTCTCGGAGCTCCTCGCGGAAAGTCTGGTCCTCGCGATCGCCGGCGCCGGCCTCGGCCTCCTCATAGCCATTTGGGGCGTCGAAGCGGTGAAACAGGTTCGGATGCCGGCGAACCTCCCGTTTCGGATTGCGCCGCATCTCGACGCCGCCAGTCTCATCTTCGCAGCTCTCCTCGGCAGTCTCTGCGGCGTGGCATTCGGATTAACGCCCGCCTGGCAACTCGCTCACGGTGATATTCTGCAATCGCTCCGCGGCGGGCGCGGCAGCGTCAGTGGCCGGAGTCGCGCACGCGATCTTTTGATCGGCCTGCAAGTCGCGGTCGCGCTTGTCGTCCTCGTGCTCGCCGGTTTGTTTCTCAAAAGTTTCCACAACTCGCAGGCGGCCAATCCTGGGTTCGACGCCGATCGCGTCTTGATCGCAAATGTCGATCTGGGGGGCCGCGGTTACGACCAGGCGAAGGGACGCGTTTTTCTCGACCAGCTCTTGCAACGTCTCGCGCAAACTCCCGGAGTCGCGCGCGCTTCCGCCGCGAGCAACATCCCGCTCGATGTCCGCGAGATGGCAACTGGCGTGATCGACGTAATCGGCGCGCCGTTCGATCCAGAGAGAAAGGTTCTCTATTACAATGTTACGCCCGGTTATTTCGAAACCATGGGCATGCCGTTCCTCGAGGGCCGCGATCTCTCTCCGCTCTCCCGGATCGATCTGCCACTCGATGCGGTAATCAATCAGGAAATGGCGCGGCGCTACTGGCCTAACGAATCGCCGATCGGTCGCCGCTTTGAAATCAGCGGCCAGCATTACGAAATCGCCGGCGTCGTTCGCAACGCGAAATACACCAGCCTGACCGAAGCCCCGCGACCGGTTGCGTGGCTGACAATGCGGGCGCAATTCATTTTCGCGCCGACGCTGCACGTCCACGCGACACAAGGCGATCCGCGGTCGCTCATTCCCGCCGTCCGGGCTGCCGTGCTCAGCCTCGATCCTGAGATCCCGTTGATCGAGCCGCGGAGTTTGGCCGAACATGTCGACACCAATCTTTTCATGCAACGGGTTCCGGCCCGGATGCTCGCAGTGCTCGGGCCGCTCGCGCTCGCGCTGTCCGCGATCGGTCTTTACGCCGTCCTCGCGTATTCGCTCGCGCAGCGGACCCAGGAGATCGCGGTGCGGCTGACGCTCGGTGCTTCGCCCCGATCGGTCGTGGGCCTCATGATTTGGCAACACATGCGTGTCGTGCTGATCAGCGCGCTGGTCGGCTGGCTGGCGGCGTTCGCTCTCGGTTACGCGATTCGCGGATCGCTGGTCGGCATCGGTCCGGGCAATCCGCTCGTTTACGCCGGCGCCCCAGCGCTGCTCCTGGCCATCGCTCTCGTAGCCTGTTGGTTACCGGCCCGGAATGCCGCGCACGTCGATCCAATGCGGGCCCTGAGAGCCGAATAACTATGAACACGCTCCTCTACGATCTTCGTTTCGCGCTGCGCCAACTCTGGAAGTCGCCGGCTTTCAGCCTCGTCGCGATTGCCACCCTCGCGCTCGGCATCGGGGCGAACACCGCGATCTTTTCCGTAATCGAAGGTTCGCTTCTTCGTCCGTTGCCATTTCCAAGTGCGGATCGATTGGTCCGCGTCTACGAGACGTTTGATGAAAACGGAACGCCCAAGAATTCGTTAAACCTGACGGAAAAAACGATCCGCCAATGGCGCGAGTACGGCGGTGACATTTTCGAAGGAATCGGCGCGGCCACGGGCGGAGCCGCGAGTGTCGCGACCGCCGGCGAATCCGCGCAGATTTTCCCGGCCGCGCGCATCAGCGCCAACTTCTTCGATGTGCTCGGCCTGAAGCCGGCTCTCGGGCGTAATTTTACCGAAGCCGAGGACCAGCCCGGTGGTCCGCACGTCGTCCTGGTCGGTTACGATTTCTGGCAGCACAATCTAGGCGGACGCGAGGATGTCCTGGGCCAGACGATCAGACTGGATGACGCGCCCTACACCATTGTCGGCGTGATGCCGAAAACATTTCGCCACCCTTATCGCGCGGAATTTTGGCTGCCCATCGCGCTCAATTTCGCCGCTAATACGCAGTCCAATCATTATCTCTACGGCGTGGCCCGGCTGCGCCCCGGGATTACGATTGCCCAGGCCGATGCGGCGGCGCGGCGGATGTGCGCTGCGATCAAACACGCCGCTCCCGATCCGAATAATGCGCCTCGGGCGTGGCTGATTCCGTTGCGCGACAGCTTCACCATGGAGCTGCGACCGAAGCTCCTCATCATTGGGGGCGCAGCTCTCTGCGCGCTGCTGGTCGCCGCGGCAAATTTCGCCGGCCTGATGCTCGCCCGCGTGGTCGAGCGTGATGGCGAAATGGCGTTGCGCTCCGCGCTCGGCGCCACCCGCGGCCGGCTGATTCGCGAAGGTCTGGTCCAAGCCCTGGTGCTGGCGGTGTTCGGAACCATCCTCGGATTAGTCATCGCTGGATGGCTCACGCCCGCGCTCGTCGCGCTCAGCCCCGAAGGCGCGGATGCGACCGGGAGCGCGATTCGTGAATTTGATTACGGCGTGCGCCTCGATTGGCCCGTGTTCGCATTTGCCGCGGGGATCATGCTCGTCATCGGCGTTGGTTTTGGTTTGCTGCCGGCGTGGCGCGCGTCGCGCACCGATTTGCGAAGTGCCCTCGGAAGCATCGGCCGCGGAGCAACGCTGGAGGGCGGCACGCGGCGCTTGCTCGGCGCCCTCATCGTCACGGAGATCGCGATCGCGGCGCTCCTGCTCCTGGGCAGCCTGACGCTGACGCAGTATTTCCGAAAAATAGTCCAGGAACCGTGGGGCTTTTCTACGAACCACCGCATCGCATTCAACGCGATGTTATCCGACCGGCTGTTCGACTCTCCGGGCGCCCGCGCGCGAACGATTGATCAGATCCTGACTGAATTACGATCGTTGCCCGGGATTCGTTCCGCGTCTGTCACTGCTCCTGCGCCGCTGGATGCGTCTTGGGACCTGATGAGTTGTGTTCCGGAAGGGAGCCAGCCGCCGGAACCGCGCGGAACTTACACCGCTTACATGCGCGGGACCTCGCCCGGATATTTTGCGACGCTCGGTCAACGCCTGATCCGCGGCCGCGATTTCGCCGAAACCGACAGGGCGGACGCGCCGCCGGTCTGCATCGTGAACGAATCGTTCGCGCGCCGTTTCTGGCCGGGACAGGATCCGATCGGCAGGAGAGTGAAATCTGGCCGCGTCGATAGTCCGCGTCCGTGGTACACCGTCGTCGGTATTGTCGCGGACACGAAATCTATCGCCGATCCGCGCGATGGCGAAGTCGTTGGCACGGTCGCACTTCCCATGTCGCGCTGGCTGGCCAATGGCGGCGATGAAATGACCTTCGTGCTGGAGAGCGCCGGCGAAGCCAGGCCCATCGAGGCTTCTCTGCGCAACGCCGTCGCGCGCGCCGACAATCGCCTCGCGGTTTATCGGATCACGTCGCTCGACCAGGCGGCCGCCGAGTCGTGGGTGACCGAGCGTTTCCTCTTCGTTCTCGTTTCGCTCTTCGGCGCGCTCGGCCTCGTGCTCACGTCGATCGGCGTTTACGGCTTGCTCGCGCTGCAAGTGACACGGCGTACCCGCGAATTCGGAATTCGCCTCGCGCTCGGTTCCACCGCGCAGGCGCTCATCCGCCTCGTCGCGGCGCAAGGCGTGCGCCTGCTTGCGCTCGGATTTTTCGTCGTCGGCATCGCCGCGTGGGGCGCGGCAAGGATTGTGCATCATCAATGGCCCGAGATTCCCGCGAGCGATCCCTTGATCTGGATCGCCGCCATCGTTGTTCTCTCGGCGGGCGTCGCGATCGCCTCGTGGTTGCCCGCGCGCCGCGCGTCCCGGGTTGATCCCATGATCGCCCTTCGCGCCGAATGAAATGAAAATCCCAAACCCAAAATCCCAAGCTCCAAAGAAATCCCAAGTCCCAAATCCCAAAAACCGTGGCCGCGATGTTTGCTTGGAATTTGGAGCTTGGAGCTTCTTTGGGATTTGGAGGTTGGAATTTGGAGCTTCCATATGATCGATCTCCGCTTCGCCATCCGCCAGTTGCTGAAATCCCCGGCGTTCACCCTTTTAGCTGTGATCACCCTTGCCCTCGGCATTGGGATGAACACCGCCATCTTCAGTTTGATCAACGACCTCTTCCTAAAAGGCCTCCCGTTCAAAGATCCGGACCAGCTTGTCATTCTCCAGGCCGAAGCGAAGGAGCGTAACCTCGAGCAGTTGCCAATGAGCGTCCCGCGCTACTGGCATTTCCGGGACGGCCAGACGGTCTTCTCCAGCTTCGCCGCGGATTACGGAATGGGTTACATCCTCACAGGCCTGGGCGATCCCGTGCAGCTCAACGGCGCGAACACGACCGCGAATTATTTCGATGCCATCGGGTTCCGTCCCATCCTCGGCCGGACGTTTTTGCCCGAGGAAGAAATGAAAGCCGACGTCGCGCTCGTCAGCCAGAATTTCTGGCGGAAACATCTGAATGCGGATCCGGCCGCGATCGGGCGCAACATCAATTTGAACGGCGTGGCCACGACGGTGATCGGCGTGCTCCCAAATCCGCCTGTCGCCTGGTGGGGCCGCGACGCCGATATCTTCACGGTGAAACCGTTTCGAGTGCCCGGCCTGACCCAGGAACGCCTGATGCGCGGCGTGAGTTTCCTGCGCGTGGTCGCGCGGCTGAAGCCCGGCGTCACAGCCGACCAGGCGCGCTCGGCGTTGCAGACCCTGCAAAACAGCTATCGCGAAGCGCGACCGGAAGCCGCGGACAATAGCTGGTCCCCCGTCGTTATTTCCGCGGCCGAAGACGCGACCGGCAATTTGCGTCAGCCGTTCTTCGTCTTGCTGGGCGCTGTCGGGTTCGTGCTGCTCATCGCGTGCAGCAACGTTGCGAATCTCCTCCTGGTCAGGTTTACCGGACGCCGGCGCGAGATCGCGTTGCGGATGGCACTGGGCGCGTCCCGCGGAGGCGTGGTGCGGCTCTTCGTTTTCGAAAGCCTGCTCGTCGCCTTGATTGCGGGCGTCGTCGGGACCTGTCTCGCGCTCTGGGTTGTTTCGGTCATTCCAAAACTCGCCGGCAACAATTTTCCGCTGGAGAGCGGGGTTGCGTTGAGTGCGCCGATGCTTCTCTTCACTCTCTCGCTTTCGCTCCTCACCGGTCTCGCCATGGGAATGTATCCAGCGTGGCAAAGCTCGCGCGCCGATCTCGTGGACGGCCTGAAAGATGGAGGGCGCGCCATGACCGGCAGCCTCGGGCAGCAGCGTCTCCGTCGCGGCCTCGTCACCGTCCAGGTCGGTCTTTCGGTTGTGCTTCTCGCGGGTGCCTCCTTGCTCATCGCGAGCTTCGTCCGGCTGAGCAAACAGCCGTCAGGCTTTAATCCGGAACGCCTCTGGGCCGGGTTCCTCGGCCTTCCGCCCGGCCAATATCCGGATCTCGCCGCCAAGGCTCGGTTTTCCGATCGCGTTCTGGCGGAATTGAAAAACTCGCCTGGGATTGAATTGGCGTCGATTAGCGATGACGTGCCGCTCGGTGGCGGCCGTTCGAGTTCGCCCTACGCGCGAGTCGATGGCAATCCTGTGCCGGTCAATCAGCGCCCGCTCGGCCTGACCCGCAGCGTGTCACCCGGGTTCATGAAAACGTTCGGCATTCCGTTGCTGGCCGGTCGCGATTTCGACGAACGCGACCAGTTTGATAAGCCGTTCGTGGTTATCCTGAGCAAGTCGACCGCGCACAAAATGTTTCCCGACGGTGAAGATCCCATCGGGAAACGGATCTTCTTCGGCACAGACAACAACACCGGCCTGCCGTGTGAAGTGGTGGGGATCGTCGGCGACGTGCGTTCGATTCGTTTGGAGCAGGCGAACGACATCGAGTTTTACAAGCCCTGGCAGCAACGCCCGTCTCCGTTCTTCGCGATCACGGTGAAGACGGCATTCAAGCCGGATGCGGCCACCAGCACGGTCAAGAATGCGCTGGCGAAAGTTGATCCGGCGTTACCGATTATTCAGCCGCAGACAATGAACCAGATCATCGACCAGTCGTTAGGCCAGCGGCGCCTGACGATGACGTTGCTCGGTGTGTTTGCCGCCATCGCGCTTGTCCTGGCGATGGTCGGCATCTATGGAGCGGTCGCTTACACGGTCGAGCAACGGACGGGCGAGATCGGCGTGCGGATGGCGCTCGGCGCGCAGACCGCGGATGTTTTGCGACTGGTGGTGCGCCAGGGGATGATGCCCGTGGTGATTGGGCTTGTCCTTGGCGTGATTGCCGCGCTCGCGCTCGGACGGCTGATTACCACGCAGCTCTACGAAGTCTCCGCGCACAATCCCGCGATGCTCGCAGCGACTTCCGTCACCCTCGCGGTGGTGGCGTTGCTCGCCTGCCTGATTCCCGCGCGCCGCGCCAGTTTGGTGAACCCGATCGAAGCCTTGCGCACCGAATGAACGGCTTTCCGATTGTAGGGCGTCTGTGTCAGACGCCTCGAGTAACCGGCGTTTCACAGAAACGCCCTACAACAAATCCTCAACCCATATGAAAGACTTCCGATACGCCCTTCGCCAACTGCTGCGCCAACCCGGCTTCACCATTCTCGCGGTCGTCGCACTCGCCCTCGGCATCGGCGCGAACACGGTGTTGTTCTCCGCGATCAACACGCTGTTCCTGCGGCCGTTATCCTACCCGCAACCGGAACAGCTCGTCCGCGCCTGGGGTTCGTTCCCGGAACGAGGCCTCGATCGCGCGAATGTTTCCTGGCCGCGCTATTCCGCCTGGCGTGATGGCCAACAGATCTTCACGGATTTCGCGGCGCAGTCATTTACTGGCTTCACGCTCACCGGCCGGGGCGACCCGGAAAATCTCAACGGCATCCGGGTCACCGAGAATTTTTTCCGGACGCTGGGCGTGCAGCCGCTCCTGGGCCGCGTTTTCAATCCGGACGAGGACCGGCCCGGCGGCGCGAACGTCGCGATGCTGAGTTACGCCTTCTGGCAAAAGCGTTTCGGTGGCGACCAGGGCATTCTCGGGCAGGCAGTCACGTTGAACGGCACGCCTTTCACGGTCATCGGCGTCATGCCGGCGTCGTTGACGTTTCCATTCGGGCAGACCCAGGTCTGGCTTCCACGCGTATTCGAGCAGGAAGGACTTCCGCCGGAGATTGTCGAGCGCGGCACCGGATTTCTCACTCTTCTTGGGCGGACGAAACCGGGCGTGAGTCGCGCGCAGGCTGACGAACAAATGCACGTGATCGATCGGCGTTACCAAACGGCGAACCCGGAGAAGGTCGATGCGAAAGCCGGCATGAGCGTCGTCTTGTTCCACGAGGATCTGGTCGGTCCGCAACGGCCGATGCTCCTGACGCTTTTCGCCGCGGTCGGTTGCGTTCTGCTCGTCGGTTGCGCCAACGTCGCAAATCTATTGCTCGCGCGATTCACCGCGCGCCGAAAGGAAATCGCGATCCGGACCGCGCTCGGCGCTACCCGCGCCCGCATCGTCCTGCAGTTTCTGGCGGAGAGCGTGTTGACCGCGGCGATCGCCGGTGTGCTCGGAATTCTGCTCGCGATCTGGGGGCTCGATCTGCTCAAGAAGGTCGCGGAGAATTTTCTGCCGCGCGTCCGCGAAATTTCACTCGATGTGAACGTGCTGCTGTTCGCCGTCGGGCTTTCGCTCATCACCGGCATCATTCTCGGACTCGTTCCCGCGCTGCACGCCTCCCGGAGCGATCCGATCGATTCCTTGAAAGATTCGTCGCGCGGCAGCACCGGCCGCCAAGCCGGGCGGCTGCGGGCCGGTTTGCTCGTTGCGGAAGTGGCGCTTTCTCTTGTCCTCGTCGTCGGCGCGGTTTTGTTGGTCGACAGTTTCCGGCGCCTGCAAAACGTCGATCCCGGTTTCCGTGCCGCGGGGGTGACAACGTTTTTCGTTGGGTTGCCACCCGGTTCGTATCCCGACATCGAGCGCCAGACCTTGTTTTTCCAAAACGCCATCGAGAAACTCAAGGCGCTCCCCGGTGTGACCCACGCCGCCGCCGGCTCGAACCTGCCGGCTTCGGATAACGGGAACACCCGTTCCCCCGCCGCGGTCGAAGGCCGGCCGCTGCCGCCCGTAAGCGATCGCCTCATCGCGGTGCGTTCCACCATTTCGCCCGGCTTCCTTGAAACGCTCGGTGTTCCGATCAAGCAGGGCCGGGACTTCAATTGGCGCGATCGCTCGAACACTCCACTGGTCGTCATCATCAACGAGTCGTTGGCGAAGAAATTATTCCCGGGTGAAAACCCGATCGGGCACCGGCTCATTACCGGAATTCAATCGGTTCCGCGCGAGATCGTCGGCGTGTCCGGCGACGTCCGGGCGGAAAATCTTTCGCTGCCGCCGGGCGTGGAAATGTATTACCCGTCCACGCAACTTGACGGTGCGTTCCAGAGTGTCGTGGTCCGAAGCGAACGGCCAGCGGCAAGTCTCCGCTCGGAATTGATCGCCGCGATCCATTCGCTCGATCCCGGACTGCCGATCGATCAGGTCCAGTCCTACACCGAAGTGCTTTCGCAAGCTTCGGCCGATCGCCGGCTTTCGATGTATTTGCTCGGCGGTTTCGCCGGGTTGGCGCTCGCCCTGGCCGGCATGGGAATTTACAGCGTCATCGCTTACGGCGTCGCGCAACGTACGAACGAGTTCGGTATTCGCTTCGCGCTCGGCGCCGCCGCGCGGGACGTGATCGGGCTGGTGA